>CANRNA010000153.1 GCA_947631805.1 uncultured Oscillospiraceae bacterium
TTCTCATAGGCCCCCTGGGCGATGCCCAGGGCCTGGGCCGCGATGCCGATGCGCCCGCCGTCCAGGGTGGCCATGGCTATCTTGAAGCCCTGGCCCTCCTTGCCCAGCAGGTTCTCCTTGGGCACCTTCACGTCGTTGAACATCAGCTCCGCCGTGGAGGAGGAGCGTATGCCCATCTTGTCATAGTGGTCGCCGAAGTCGAAGCCCTTCCAGCCCTTCTCCACGATAAAGGCGGAAATGCCCCTGGTGCCGATGTCCGGGGTGGTGACGGCGAAGACCACATAGGTGTCCGCCTTGGGGGCGTTGGTGATGAATATCTTCCCGCCGTTGAGCAGATAGTAGTCGCCCTTGTCCACGGCGGTGGTCTCCGTGCCCCCCGCGTCGGAACCGGCGTTGGGCTCCGTCAGGCCGAAGGCACCTATCTTTTCCCCCTTCGCCAGGGGGACCAGATACTTTTTCTTCTGCTCCTCGGTGCCGAAGGCGAAGATGGGATAGCTGCCCAGAGACACGTGGGCTGACAGGATGACGCCCGTGCCGCCGTCCACCCGGGCCAGCTCCTCCACGGCGATGGCATAGCTGAGCACATCCAGCCCCGCGCCCCCGTATTCCCTGGGATAGGGGATGCCCATAAGGCCCATCTCTCCCAGCTTTTTCACCGCCTCGGCAGGAAACTCGTTGGCCTGATCCAGAGCGAAGGCGATGGGCTTCACCTGCTCCTCCGCGAACTGGCGGACCTTTGCCCGCAGGTCCTCATGGGCCTGCGTGGTCTGATACAACATAAGCTCTCCTCCTCACATATTTTTCCCCCGCCCGGAGCCGGACCCGGACAGGCTGGTTACAGTATAAAGCTTCTGTGAGAAATGTCAATATCTATCCTGCCGCATTTTCTTCGATATAGCATATTGCACAATCCTCTCCCCCCTTTCTCCGGCAAAACAGGGGCGCGGCCCCTCCCGCCGCCATACAATGGGGGCAAGAGAGCCCCTCTGTCATCGAATTTTTACTTTACATTGTTATAAGATTCTGTTATAATCCCACACATCCCCACAAAGCAAAAAAGGAGAGATGAACATGAAAAAGTTGAAGCTGCCCGCATGGATATTCATCGGCATGATCCTGGGCATCCTGGCCGGTCTCGGCTGCATGTACGGTATGGCCGACGGGGGCGCGTTCACCACCGCCTACCTCAAGCCCTTCGGCGATATCTACATCAACCTGCTGAAATTCCTGGTGGTCCCCGTGGTGCTGACCAGCATCGTCAGCGGCGTCGTCAGCCTGGGGGACATCAAGCGTGTCGGCTCCATCGGCTGGAAGACCATCGTCTACTACTTGGGCACCACCGCCGTGGCCATCGTCATCGGCCTGGTGTTCGCCACCGTGGCCAACGGTATGCACCTGTTCCCGGTGCTGGAGACCACCGACCTCACTTATGAGGCCAACTCCTCCAACGTGATGGACGTGATAAAGGGCATCTTCCCGTCCAACATGTGGCAGAGCTTCTCCGACGCCAATATGCTCCAGGTCATCGTGGTGGCCCTGTTCCTGGGCGCCGGTATCCTGGTGGCGGGCGACGCGGGCAAGAAGTTCAGCGACGTGATGGAGAGCGCCTACGCCGTGGTGATGAAGATCATGGGCTTCATCATCAAGCTGACCCCCATCGGCGTGTTCTGCCTGATGGCCGACGTGGTGGCCGTGAACGGCCCGAAGATCGTCGGCTCCCTGCTGCTGGTCATCGCCGTGGCCTATGTGGCCTACATCGTCCACTTTGTGGTGTGCTACGGCGTGTCCGTCACCGCCCTGGGCAAGGTGGGCTTTTTGAAGTTCGTCAAGGGCATCTACCCGGCTATGGTCGTGGCCTTCACCACCACCTCCTCCGCCGCCACCCTGCCCGTGACCATCGAGTGCTCCAACAAGATGGGCTCCGACCCGGAGGTCAGCTCCTTCGTCCTGCCCCTGGGCGCCACCATCAACATGGACGGCACGGCCATCTACATGGGCGTCACCTCCATCTTCATCGCCACCTGCTACGGCATCCATCTGACCCTGGGCCAGATGGCCATGATCGTCCTCACCGCCACCCTGGCCTCTATCGGCACCGCGGGCGTCTCCGGCGCGGGCATGATCATGCTGGCCATGGTGCTGGAGAGCGTGAACCTGCCGGTGGAGGGCATCGCCCTTATCGCCGGTGTGGATAAGCTGTTCGATATGGGCCGTACCACGCTGAACATCGTGGGCGACTCCACCTGCGCGCTTTATATGTCCCGACTGGACGCCAAGCGGGCAGCACGTCTGGCTAAGAAATAGGCCGGACTTCAAGCGCATACCCAAAAGACCACCGGCCTTGAAAAAAAGGCCGGTGGTCTTTTTATTGTCCCTTGCAGATGGTAATAATCTGTGCTAATATACACAGCGCTGCACATTAGAAAAATTATCAGGAGAATGTGACATGAGACCTATCGAGAGTTCTGACAAGCTGAAGCTGGTCCACAGCGATATCCGGGGCCCCGTCTACCAGAAGGCCCTGGAGATGGAGCGGCGCGGCATCGAGATATTGAAGCTCAACACCGGAAACCCCGCCTCCTTCGGCTTCACCATGCCCCCCAGCGTCCGGCACGCCCTGCTGGACAACCTGGACCGGGCGGTGGCCTACTGCGACCCCAAGGGCATGCCCGAGGCCCGGGAGGCCCTCCGGGCCTATCACGCCGCCCAGGGCGTCCAGGACCTGTCCGCCGACGACATCTTCATCGGCAACGGCGTCAGCGAGGTGGCCCAAATGCTCTGCTCCGTCGTCCTCAGCGCCGGAGACGAGCTGCTCATGCCCGCCCCCAGCTATAGTCTGTGGTCCAACGCCGCCTATCTGGCCGGGGCCAGGCCGGTGTTTTACCTGTGCGACGAGGCCGCCGGGTGGTATCCCGACATCCGGGACATGGAGCGGAAGATAACCCCCCGTACCCGGGCCATTTTGCTCATCAACCCCAACAACCCCACCGGCCAGGTCTACTCCCCCGCCCTGGTGGAGCAGGCGGCGGAGCTTGCCCGCCGCCACGGGCTGCTGCTCATCGCCGACGAGATATACGACCGGCTCATCATGGACGATGTGCCCTTCCGGTCCGCCGCCGCCATCGCCCCGGACATCCCCGTCGTGACCCTGAACGGTCTGTCCAAGAGCCACATCGTGTGCGGTTTCCGCTGCGGCTGGGCGGTGGTGTCCGGCCCGGCGGCCCTGACGGCGGAGCTGCGGGAGAACATGACCAAGCTCAGCGCCCTGCGCCTTTGCGGCAACGCCCTGACCCAGCTCGTCATCCCCGCCGCCATGGCCGACCCGGACAGCACCAGGGCCATGCTTGTCCCCGGCGGCCGCCTCTACGAGCAGCGGGCCGCCGCCGTCCGGGCCCTGGACCAGCTCCCCTTCATCCACTATGTCAAGCCCCAGGCCGCCTTTTACATCTTCCCCCGGATAGATGGCTCCATCCCCATCCGCGACGACAGGCGCTTCGCCGTGGACCTGCTGGAGGCCAAGCACATCCTGCTCGTCCCCGGCAGCGGCTTTGACTGGCCCGCCCCCGACCACTTCCGCCTGGTGCTGCTCCCCGAGCCGGATGTGACCTATCAGGCCATTTTGGACATCGGCGGCTTTCTGCGCGCCTACCGCCAGTGACACACCCCACACCGCCGCCCGGCGCGGCGGTGTGTTTTTCATCCATAAGTTTACATAACACATTTCCCCGCAAATTGACATTTCCCTATGGAAATGGTGGAAAAAGTGTGCTATACTGTGGCAGCTTTTATTCTATCGAATGTGTGAGGACCAAACCGTGTGGAAGTATTTCGGCGTTGTGTGCAATGTGATGACGGTCCTGCTGGGCGGGGGCCTGGGGCTGCTGCTCCGCCGCCGCTCCGGCAAGGGCGATAAGAGCCCTTCCGGCCCTTTCCCGCCCCGGGAGCCCCTGCCGGACACCATGATGGTGTGCCTGGGCTTTTGCACCATCTTCGCCGCCATGTCCGGCCTCATCGGCGTGGAGAGCGGCGTCCAGGCGCTGATATGCGTGGCCAGCATGGCGGGGGGACTGCTCATCGGGTGGCTGCTGCGGCTGGACGACCGGCTGGGCCGGTTGGGCGACGCGGTGCTGGCAAAGCTGGGCGGCGGCGCGGCCGGGGCAAGCTCCCCGGCGGAGGGCTTCGTCACCGCGTGCCTGCTGTTTTGCATCGGCTCCATGACGGTGCTGGGCTCCTTTGAGAGCGCGGCCAACCCAGCGGGACACCTGGCCCTGGAGTGCCACACCACGCTGCTGATAAAATCCATGCTGGACTTCGTCTCCTCCACCTGCCTGTCGGTGACTTTCGGCGCGTCGGTGCTGGCGTCGGCCCTCTTCGTGCTGGTGTTCCAGGGGGCCCTGGTGGCCCTGGCGGCCTCCATCCAGCCCTTTTTGGAGCAGACGGGGGCCATGCCCGTGCTCAGCTGCGTGGGCTCGCTCATTCTGCTGGCCATCGCCCTGAATCTGCTGGGCATCAAGAAGATAAAGACGGCGGATTACCTGCCCGCCCTGTTTTTGCCCATATTCGTGTGCTGGCTGCTGACCAGCCT
>CANRNA010000154.1 GCA_947631805.1 uncultured Oscillospiraceae bacterium
GCTCAGATGACGTAGTCGTCCCCCGCGGCGGCGTTGGCCCGCTGGACGATATCCTCCAGGGTGATATTGCCCAGGTAGTCGGTCACCACTTTATAAAGCCCCGTCCACATGTCCAGCGTGGCGCAGGAGGCGCAGCGCTCGCAGGCGTTCGCGCCGGACTCCAGGCACTCCACCGGGGCCAGGCTCCCCTCCACCAGCTCCAATATCTCCGCCACGTTGTAGTCCTTGGGCGCCCTTGCCAGACGGTAGCCCCCCTGGGGGCCCCTGGTGCCCTTGACCATCCCCGCCTTGCTCAGGATCGTGACGATCTGCTCCAGATATTTCTGGCTCAGCTCCTGCCTGGCGGCCACGTCCTTGAGCGTCACCAGGCCGTCGCCCCCGTGCTGGGCCAGATCGACCATGGTGCGCAGGGCGTATCTGCCTCTGGTAGATATCTTCATAACGCCGCCTCCCTGATTCTTAAGAAAAATGATGCCGTTTTGATGCAGCTTTGAGGCCGGAATGATGCCGACAGCGCCTATCATGGTCCCATAATATATGACAGGGGGGAAACGGGATGATCGGCGCGCTTCCCGTTCTGGTCTTCGTGCTGTACTGCGTCTACTGCCTGTGGGACAGGACCTGTCTCTGACTGCGCCGCCCCTCGGGCGGCTTTTCAGGCCTCCAGGGCCTCCATCGCCGACTGGACGTCTGCTTCGCAGGAGCGCATGGCCAGGATGGTCTTTTCCATCAGCTCCTCCAGGGGCCAGCCCAGCATGTCCGCGCCCCTCTGGATGACCTCCCGGCTGCACCCGGCGGCGAAGCCGGTGGATTTGAACTTCTTTTTCAGGCTCTTGACCTCCAGGTCCTGGACACTCTTGGACGGGCGCATCAGCACCGCCGCCCCGATGAGCCCGGTGAGCTCGTCGGCGGCGAAGAGCACCTTTTCCATCTCCTGGGTGGGCTCTATGTCCACCCCCGTCAGGCCCCAGCCGTGGCTGCATGTGGCGTGGATGGTGGGCTCGTCCACCCCGGCGGCGCGCATCAGCTCCTGCTGCTTGACGCAGTGCTGGTCGGGGAACTGCTCAAAATCCAGGTCGTGGAGCAGCCCCACGGTGGCCCAGAAGTCCGCCTGGTCCCCATAGCCCAGGTCGTTTGCAAAATAGCGCATCACGCCCTCCACCGTCAGCGCGTGCTGGAGGTGGAAGCGGTCCTGATTGTACTGGGTGAGCAGGGCCCACGCCTTTTCTCTTTCCATTTTATAGTTCCTCCGTCTGATATATGGTCCCGCCGCCCAACACCATGTCCCCGTCGTACAGCACCACGGCCTGGCCGGTGGTGATGGCCCGCTGGGGCTCGTCGAAGACCACCTCCAGCTCGTCCGGGCCCGTCTGGGTCACCGTGGCGGGCTGCTCGGTCTGCTTATACCGCACCCGGGCCCGGCAGCGGATGGGCCCCGGCAGCGCGTCAAAGGGGATGAGATTGATGTCCCTGGCCAGAAGCCGCCGGGAGAAGAGCCGCTCGTTGTCCCCCAGGACCACGGTGTTGTTCTCCTTACACTTCCTGCACACGTACAGCTTCCGCCCGCCGGACACGCCCAGGCCCCGGCGCTGGCCGATGGTATAGGCGATCTGGCCCTTGTGGCGGCCCAGCACGTTCCCCGCGCCGTCCACGAAATCCCCGGCGGGATAATCCCTTCCCGTGTACCGGCGGATAAAGGCGGCATAGTCCCCGTCCGGGACGAAGCAGATGTCCTGGCTGTCCCGCTTGCGGGCGTTGAGAAGGCCGTTTTCCTCCGCCATGGCCCGGACCTGGGCCTTCGTCATGGCCCCCAGGGGAAAGCGGACGTGGGCGAGCTCATCCTGGGTGAGGGTGTAGAGCACATAGCTCTGGTCCTTCTCCCCGCTGGCCGCCTTTTTCAAAAGCCAGCGGCCGTCCGGCCGCCGCTCCGTCCGGGCGTAGTGGCCGGTGGCCAGGTATTCGCACCCCAGGGTCCGGGCCCGCTCCAGCAGGAGGGAGAATTTCAGATACCGGTTGCAGTCGATGCAGGGATTGGGGGTGTCCCCCGCCTCATAGGCGGCCACGAACCGCCCTATCACCTGGCGGTCGAAGGCCTCCGTGTAGTTGAACACATAAAACGGGATGCCCAGGCGGCAGGCCACGGACCGGGCGTCCTCCGCGTCGTCGGCGGTGCAGCAGCTCTTGCCGCTCTCCTCGCCGACCTGGCCGCTGTGGAGCTTCATGGTCACGCCCATGCAGGCGCAGCCCTCCCGCTGCATGAGCAGGGCGGCCACGCTGCTGTCAACGCCACCAGACATGGCGATAAGCGCCTTGTTCTCCATGGTCAGTCATCCCTCATAACGGTCTCCGCGCACACGCACGCCAGTATCACCGCCGCCCCGGCCACCCCCGCCGGGGACAGGCGCTCCCCTAATATGAGCCGGGAAAAGACGGCCGTCATCACCGGGGCCGTGCATTGCAGCAGCGCCACCGTCCGGGACGGGACGGTCTTCAGGGCGGTGTTTTGCAAAAAGTACCCCAAGATGGTGCAGCCCACGGCCAGATACAGAATGCCGCCCCACACCGGGACCGTGGCGCCCTCCAGCCGGAGAGAGCTCCCCATGGCCAGCACACAGCACACGGACATGACCGCGGAGGCGGCCGTCATGGCGGCGGTGAGGGTGATGGGGTCCACCCTGGTCAATGACCGCTTGCCGAACACCAGGGACCCCGCCAGCAGCAGCGCCTGGAGCAGGGCGAACGCCTCCCCCGCCCCGAAGCCGGAAAGGCCGCCCCGGCCGCACAGCAGATAAAGCCCCGCCAGCACCGCTATCTGCACGGGCAGGTGGCGGACACTGTAGCCCTTGCCCAGCACCACCACGGCCAGCAGAGGCGTTATCACCGTGGACAGGGACCGGAGAAAGGCGGCGGACGTGGCGGCGGTCATCCCCACGGCCATATTGCCGCAGACGAAGGCCGCGCCCATGCACAGGCTGGGGATAAGCCAGTCCCGCACCCGGCAGGCGCGCAGACCGGCCACGATGCGGCGGCCGAAAAGGACCAGCAGTATGCCCAGGGCCAGCAGATAGCGCACCGCCATCACTGGGAAGATGGGCATGACCTTGTACACCGACTTGGCCACCGGGTCCCCCAGGCCATAGATGACGCTTTGCAGCAGTATCAGCCCATAAGCGCCCCTGGCCGCGGTCCGCTCCGGCGCCCGGGTCTCAGCCACGTCTCACGCCTCCGTGGGGGTGTGATCGTGCTCGTGGGCGCAGGCCACGTCGCAGCCGAAAATAGCCGGGTCGTAAGCGATGTTGTGCTTGTCGTAATAGTCCTTCACCGCGGCCCGGACCGCCTCCTCCGCCAGCACGGAGCAGTGGAGCTTGTGGGCGGGCAGGCCGTCCAGGGCCTCCGCCACGGCCTTGTTGGACAGCTCCAGGGCCTTCTCGATGGGCATGCCCTTGATCATCTCCGTGGCCATGGAGGAGCTGGCGATGGCGCTGCCGCAGCCGAAGGTGATGAAGCTCACGTCTGTGATGATGCCGTCGCGCACCTTGATATACATGCGCATGATGTCGCCGCACACGGCGTTGCCCACCTCGCCGATGCCGTCGGCGTCCTCCATCTTCCCCACGTTCCGGGGATTCTGAAAATGGTCCATGACCTTATCGCTGTAAAGTGCCATTGTATATTATCCTCCTTAAATAAGATGGGGGGTCACGCCCCGTTCCAGTTCGTCCCACACCGGGGACATATTGCGCAGATAGTCCACCACCTGGGGGACCGTCTGGATGATGTGGTCTATCTCCTGGGCCGTGTTGAGGCTGTCGATGCTCAGGCGCAGGCTGCCGTGGGCTATCTCATGGGGCAGACCCAGGGCCAGCAGCACGTGGCTGGGGTCCAGGGAGCCGGAGGTGCAGGCGCTGCCGGAGGAGGCAGCCACGCCCCTGGCGTCCAGCAGCAGAAGGAGGCTCTCCCCCTCGATGCCCTCGAAGCAGAAATTCACCGTGCCGGGGGCCCGCTTCTCCCTGTCCCCGTTCAGCCGGGAATGGGGGATGGCGGCCAGGCCCTCGATGAGCTTTTCCCGCAGGGCCGTCACGTAGGCCATATTCTTCTCCAGGTTTTCCACGGCCTCGTTCAGCGCCTCGGCCATGCCCACGATGCCGGGGATGTTCTCGGTGCCGCCCCGCTTGCCCCGCTCCTGCTGGCCGCCCTCGATCACGTTGATCAGGGGCACGCCCTTGCGGGCATACAGGGCGCCCACGCCCTTGGGCCCGTGGAACTTGTGGGCCGCCATGGACAGCATATCCACGTTCAGGCTCCGCACGTCCACGGGGATGTGGCCCACGGCCTGGACGGCGTCGGTGTGGAACAGCACGCCCCGCTCCCGGCATACCGCCCCTATCTCGGCGATGGGCTGGACGGTGCCGATCTCGTTGTTGACGAACATGACCGTCACCAGGGCCGTGTCCTCCCGGATGGCGTCGGCCACGTCCTGGGCCGTCACCACGCCGTTTTCGTGCACGTCCAGCAGCGTCACCTCAAAGCCCTGCTTTTTCAGCTTATCCAGGGTGTGGAGCACCGCGTGGTGCTCAAAGGC
>CANRNA010000155.1 GCA_947631805.1 uncultured Oscillospiraceae bacterium
ATCTTCTCCCGCAGGGCCTTATCCGTGGGCGTGTCAAAATACAGGCTGCGTATCCTATACTTTCCCTCTCGCGTGTGCGCGTCCGGCGACGCCACTGCCCCCAGGCGCTGCCGCAGCGCGAGCATATCTGCGGCATTTATTTCGTGCTTCCACTCATGGCGGTATTGCATGATGACCTCCCATTTCTGACTTATTTTCACCACGGAAATCGCGTCGTAGTATATCAGCGAAAGATGAAATCACACTGAAGAAAATGTGAACAATTTGAGAAGAAAACTTCCCCAAAAGTCGTCTTGGGCGCAGCTTGCCGATTTATTTACACGGATGCTCGAAAAATTAGTGCAAAGTTTCAAAAATGCCGTAAGCCTCAAATACTTGCGCTATAATGATTTGCCGTTTCAAAATTGGTGCAAATGCCCGAAATGTGACCTTATGAGAACATCTGGCGCAATATGGTCAACACAAAAAGTGGTGCACTTCAAAACCTTCACATTGGCCGAGATCGGCAGAGACAACGAAAGACACCCCCGATTTACAGGGGTGTCTTTCGTCTGGTCGCGCGGCAGGTCCTTCTTAAACCTGACCACGCATCGTGGCGGAAGCGGTGGGATTCGAACCCACGAGACCTTGCGGTCTACCTGATTTCGAGTCAGGCCCGTTATGACCACTTCGATACGCTTCCTTGTGTGCCGCACGATGGCGGCGCACATACTATACCATTCCGGCCGGGCAGTTGTCAACCGGCTGGCGGCTTTACAATTCGACCTGGATGGCCTATAATAAGAAAAAACAATGGGAAAGGCGGGCGGACACAATGTCCCGTTATGCAAAAGACTTCATCACCCAGGTGGTGCTGCGGGCGGACCTCATCCCCGGCACGGCGCCTATCCCCGGACCGCTGCCTGCCAGCGTGCTGGCGGCCATGGAGAATTACCCCGAGCGAAACGCCGTCAACCGCTCCCGGACCGAGGTCCGGGTCCAGAAGACCCCCCAGGGCCCGGTGCGGGACACCAGGACCATCAACTTCCCCGAGTTCAATTTCTGGACCGTGGGCCGGACCCTCCACGCCGCTATCAGCGGGGAGTATGTGCTCCTGTCCCAGCAGCATTACGGGGGCTACGAGCCCTTCCGGGACAGCTTTCTGGAGCTGCTGGACGCCATGACCGCCCAATTCCCGACCTTGCGTATCCGGCGGCTGGGAATGCGTTATGTAAATGAAATAAAGCTGCCGGAAGCCGACGCTGGACCGGGTTTAGGCGCGGACTTTTGGGAACATTATGTAAATCCGCTCCTGCTGGGCGGGCTCCGGTTCGCGGCCAATGACGAGGCCCTGGCCCGGCATATATGCACCACGGAGCTGAACTATGGCACCGACAGGGCCACCATCCGCTACGGCATTTTCAACGGGGAGTACCCCAAGCCCAACCGGCGGCGGGAGTTCATTTTGGACGTGGACACCTATTGCCAGGTGCAGCTGACGGCGGAGGGAGCGGCGGCCAAGCTGGACGATTACCACGCCGCCGCCTGCCAGGTGTTCGAGACTGCCATCACCGACAGTCTGCGGGCCCGCATGGGCCGGGCATGAGCAGCTCCGTCCGGGCCCGCAACGGGGCCTACGCCGCCCTGAACGGCCTATATTGGATGCTGTGCTGTCTGGCCTACTCCTTTTCCGGGGTGTTTCTGCTGGGGCGGGGGTACACCAACAGCCAGCTGGGCATGATCGTGGCGGCGGGCTATGTGCTGGGGCTGGTGCTCCAGCCGGTGGCCGCCGCGGCGGCGGACAGGACGCCCCGCGCGAGCGTTGGAGTCATCGGCGCCGTCACGGGGGCCGTGTGTCTGTCGGCGCTGGGGCTGTGGCTCCTGCCGGGGAAGGGCCCGGCGGTGACGGGGGCCTGCGTGGCCTTCCTGACGCTTGTCATCTTGCTCCAGCCCCTGGTGAACGCCTTCGCCTTTTACCTGGAGCGGCTGGGCGCGGCGGTGCCCTTCGGCCTGTGCCGGGCTGTGGGCTCAGTGGCCTACGGGCTGCTGGCGGCGGTGCTGGGGCGGCTCGTCCTCCGCACAGGGGAGAACGCGGTGCCCGCGGCGGGGGTCATGGCCGCGGCGGCGATGCTGGGGCTGATGGCCTGGTTCGCCCGGCTGGCTGTGCCGTCGGCGGAGAGCGCCCCGCAGCGGGAGGAACAGGGCCCGACGGGGCAGATATTGAAAAACCGCCGGTTCCTGGCGGTGCTGGCGGCCACGGCGCTGCTGTTTTTCGCCCACGCCATACTGTCCAGCTTCACCATCCAGATCGTGCGCCGCGTGGGGGGCGACAGCGGGGACATGGGCCTTCTCACGGGCTATATCGCTGTGCTGGAGCTGCCCGCCATGCTCCTGTTTGAGAGGTTGTACAGGCGCTTTTCCGCCGGGGGGATGCTCCGGTTCGCGTCGGTGTTTTTCGCAGTGAAGACGGCGCTGGTGTTCGCTGCCCGGTCCATGGGGGGCCTCTACGGGGCCATGAGCTTTCAGGCGCTGTCCTACGCCCTGTTCATCCCCGCCTCCGTGCGCTGCGCGGGGGAGCTGTCCGGCTCCGGGGAGATAAACAAGGCCCAGGCCTGTATCACGGCCATGATCACCGTGGGCAACATCTGCGCCAGCGCGGCGGGAGGCGTGCTCATTGACCGGGCGGGGGTCCCCTGGGCTCTGGGGGCCGCCGCCGTGAGCGCCGCCGCCGGGGCGGCGGTGATGGTCCTGGGTCTGAGACGCGCCGGGGCCGGGAGAGGATAATATTAAATGTACGCTGACGGCGGGGCGGGAGCCCCGCCGTTTCTATATTCAGGCGAAATGGCCGGGAAACTGGGTAAAAAGTGAAAATATTCATGAGATATATGAATAAAACTATTGATATCCATTCGCGGGGGCGGTATAATCCGCTTACTGTGACTGACAGGAGGAAATAGCATGTCCGATATCAAAAAGGTGGTTTTGGCCTATTCCGGGGGACTGGACACATCCGTCATCATCCCGTGGCTGAAGGAGAACTACGACAACTGCGAGGTCATCGCCGTGGCCGGGAACGTGGGCCAGGCGGATGAACTGGAGGGCCTGGAGGAAAAGGCCCTGGCTACCGGCGCGTCCAAGCTCTATGTGCTGGACCTGACGGACGACTATGTGGACAACTACATCATCCCCACCATGAAGGCCGGGGCGGTGTATGAGGAATATCTGCTGGGCACCAGCCACGCCCGCCCCTGCATCGCCAAGGGGCTGGTGGAGGTGGCGCTCAAGGAGGGCGCGGACGCCATCGTCCACGGCTGCACCGGCAAGGGCAACGACCAGGTGCGCTTTGAGCTGGCCATCAAGCATTTCGCCCCGGACATGAAGATCATCGCCCCCTGGCGGGAGTGGACCATCAAGAGCCGGGAGGAGGAGATAGACTACGCCGAGGCCCACAACGTGCCCCTGCGCATCAACCGGGAGACCAACTACTCCAAGGACAAGAACCTGTGGCACCTGAGCCATGAGGGCCTGGACCTGGAGGACACCGGCAACGAGCCGCAGTATGAGAAGCCCGGCTTTTTGGAGATGGGCGTCAGCCCCCTCCAGGCCCCGGACGAGCCCACTTACATCACCCTGGAATTTGAAAAGGGCGTGCCCGTGGCTCTGAACGGGGAGAAGATGAGCGCCAAGAGCATCATCCTCAAGCTCAACGAGCTGGGCGGGGCCAACGGCATCGGCCTGCTGGACATCGTGGAGAACCGGCTGGTGGGGATGAAGTGCCGGGGCGTGTATGAGACCCCGGGCGGCACCATCCTCTACAAGGCCCACTCCGTGCTGGAGAGCGTGTGCCTGGACAAGATGACCGCCCATGAGAAGCAGCGCCTTTCCATCACCTTCGCGGAGCTGGTGTACAACGGCCAGTGGTTCACCCCTCTGCGGGAGGCCCTCAGCGCCTTTGTGGACAAGACCCAGGAGCGGGTGACGGGCAAGGTGAGGCTGAAGCTCTACAAGGGCAACATGATAAACGCCGGGGTGTGGAGCCCCTACAGCCTGTACTCCGAGAAGATAGCCACCTTCGGCCAGTCCGACTACGACCAGGCGGACGCGGCGGGCTTCATCAATCTGTACGGCCTGCCCATCAAGGTCCAGGCCATGGTGGACGGGGCCCATGAATAACCTCTGGGGGGGCTCTGTCGCCGACGCGGCAAGGGAGCTGAACTCCTCCATCGCCGTGGACTGCCGCCTGTGGCGGGAGGATATCGCCGGGTCCAAGGCCCACGCGGCCATGCTGGCGGAGCGGGGCATCATATCCCGAACCGACGGGGCGGCCATCCAGGCCGGACTGGAGGGCATCCGGGAGGACATAGAGAGCGGGAAGCTGGCCATCGACATGACCGCCGAGGACATCCATACCTTTGTGGAGATGGAGTTGACCGCCCGCATCGGGGAGGCGGGCAAGCGCCTGCACACCGCCCGCAGCCGGAACGACCAGGTGGCCACGGACCTGCGGCTATATGTCCGGGGCCAGACAGACGCCCTGCTGGCGCGCATAAAGAAGGCGGTGGAGGCCATCCACGGCAAGGCGGCGGAATACAGGGAC
>CANRNA010000156.1 GCA_947631805.1 uncultured Oscillospiraceae bacterium
CTGAAAATGTTTCACGTGGAACATTGCCATTTACAGAAGAATCTGCTATAATTGCGAGGCATCACGAAAAGGAGGCGCGCTATGGCCCGGGTAGTATGCTTTGCAAACCAAAAAGGGGGGGTCGGGAAGACCACCACCTGCGTCAATCTGTGCGCCGCCGTGAAGGATAAGCGCCGGAAGATACTGCTCATCGACGCGGACCCCCAGGGGAACGCCAGCACCGGCATGGGGGTAGACAAGCACAGGGATGTGACCTTGTATGACGTGCTCATCAAAGACGTGCCCATAGCCGAGGCCATCGTCCAGACAAAATACGGGGATGTGGTCCCCTCCAACCTGAACCTGTCAGGAGCGGCGGTGGAATTGGTGGAGGCGCCCCAGCGGGAGCTGGTGCTGAAAAAGGCCATCGCTTCCATAAGGGACAATTACGAGTACATATTCATCGACTGCCCCCCTTCCCTGGGCCTGTTGACACTGAACGCCCTTGCGGCTGCAGACAGCGTGCTCATTCCCATGCAGTGCGAGTTTTACGCCATGGAGGGGCTCACCGACCTGATGACCTCCATGCGCCTGACAAAAAACCGCTTCAACTGGGACCTAAAAATAGAGGGCATCGTCCTGACCATGTATGACCGGCGTCTTTCCTTCGCCGGGCAGGTGGCAGGGGAGATAAAGAAATACTTCGGCAGGGCCCTGTACAGCACGGTCATACCCCGAAACGTGCGCATCGCGGAGGCCCCCAGCCATGGCAAGCCCGTCAGCGCCTACAGCCGTCTGTCCCGGGGCGCGGAGGCCTACGACTGCCTGGCTATCGAGTTTTTCCGCCACAACCACACCATTGACGTATAAGGAGGTCCATCATGGCGCCTAAAAAAGGATTGGGTCTGGGCACCGGCCTGGACGCCCTGTTCGGAGAGCCACAGCCGGGGATAGGCCCGGAAACGCTGCCCATCAGCCGGGTGGAGCCACGCTCCGGGCAGCCACGCACCAGCTTTGACGAGCCAGCGCTCCAGGAGCTGGCCGATTCCATCGCCCAACACGGGCTGCTGCAGCCCATCACGGTCCGGCGGCTGGACAGCGGATACTATCAAATAATAGCCGGGGAGCGCCGCTGGCGGGCCGCCCGCCTGGCCGGGCTGGCGGAGGTGCCTGTGCGCATCGTGGAGGCCGACGACCGGAAGGCCCAGGAGCTGGCCCTGGTGGAAAACCTCCAGCGGGAGGACCTAAATCCCATGGAGGAAGCCAGGGGCTTCCGGGCGCTGATGGAGGATTTTGGCCTGACACAAGAGGCGGTGAGCCAGAGCGTGGGAAAAAGCCGCCCCGCCGTGGCAAACGCCCTGCGGCTGCTGTCCCTCCAGCCGGAGATAGCCGCCATGCTGGAAAAGGGCACGCTGACCACCGGCCACGCCAGAGCCCTTCTGCCCATTGAAAACCCCGCTTTGCAGCTGGAAGCGGCCAGGCAGGTGGTGGAAAAGGGCCTGTCCGTCCGGCAGACGGAGGCGCTGGCCGCGTCGCTGCTGAAAGGGCCAAAAAAATCCAAGGCCATACCGGCGGTGGACTATGCCGCCCACATAAGCACAGAGCTGGGCCAGGCGCTGGGCAGGAAGGTACATATCGTAGACGGCCGGAAAAAGGGCCGCATCGAGCTGGAATACTATGGAGCGGACGACAGGGAAGCGCTGTTGCAGGCCCTGTTCACGCTGAAAAAATAAGAGGACGGAGAGAATTATGCTGGATATCAGATTCGTGCGGGAAAATCCCGACGCCGTAAAGGAAAACATCAAAAAGAAATTCCAGGACGCCAAGCTGCCCTTGGTGGATGAGATACTGGACCTGGACGTGAAGCTTCGGGCCGCCAAGACCGAGGCGGACAGCCTCCGGGCCAACCGGAACGCCCTTTCCAAGCAGATAGGCATCCTCATGGGCCAGTCCAAGAAGGACCCGTCCAAAAAAGAGGAGGCCGAGGCCGTCAAGGCCCAGGTGGCCGCCCAGGCGGCGCGGCTGGCGGAGCTGGAAAAGCAAGAGCCGGAGCTGGAAAAGGCACTGACGGAAAAGCTCATGGTCATCCCCAACATCATCGACCCCTCCGTCCCCATCGGCCCGGACGACAGCCACAACGTGGAGCTGGCCCGGTTCGGGGAGCCCGTGGTGCCTGATTTTGAGATACCCTATCACGCCCAGATCATGGAGAGCTTTGACGGCCTGGACCTGGATGCCGCCCGGCGGGTGGCCGGAAACGGCTTTTACTACCTGAAAGGGGACATCGCCCGTCTCCACTCCGCCGTGCTGGCCTACGCCAGAGATTTCATGATAGACAAGGGCTTTGTCTACCACATCCCCCCCTATATGATAAGGAGCTCCGTGGTCACCGGGGTCATGTCCTTCGCGGAGATGGACGCCATGATGTACAAGATAGAGGGGGAGGACCTGTATCTCATCGGTACGAGCGAGCACTCCATGATAGGCTCCTTCATCGACCAGATCATCGACGAGGGGCAGCTGCCCATCACCTACACCAGCTATTCTCCCTGCTTCCGGAAGGAAAAGGGCGCCCACGGCATCGAGGAGCGGGGCGTCTACCGCATCCACCAATTTGAAAAGCAGGAGATGGTGGTGGTCTGCAAGCCGGAGGACAGCATGGCCTGGTACGAAAAGATGTGGCGTTACTCCGTGGAGCTGTTCCGTTCCCTGGACATCCCCGTCCGGCAGCTGGAGTGCTGCTCCGGGGACCTGGCCGACCTGAAGGTGAAAAGCTGCGACATCGAGGCCTGGAGCCCCCGGCAGCAGAAATATTTTGAGGTCTGCTCCTGCTCCAACCTGGGAGACGCCCAGGCCCGCCGCCTGAAGATACGGGTCCGGGGCGCTGACGGGAAGCTGTATCTGGCCCATACGCTGAATAACACCGTGGTGGCCCCGCCCCGGATGCTCATTGCCTTTTTGGAGAACCACCTCCAGGCAGACGGCTCCGTCACCATCCCCCCGGTCCTGCGGCCCTATATGGGAGGCAAAGAAGTCCTCATCCCCAAGAAATAGCGTCAGAGAATATAATGCTCCGGCCGTCCCTGATGGGACGGCCGGATACCATATATTTCCAATCGATTTACTCTCTTGTGTCCTCTTCCGGCTCCACGCACACGGCGCGGACCACCTCCCGGCACTGCTCCCCGGTCCACACCACCGGGCTCACGTGGCCCGGATTGGCCAGGGCCGCCGCCAGAGTGCCTATCTCGTCCGCCTGCTCCGTCGTCACGTTCTCCAGCCGGTCGGGCAGGCCCATGCGGAATATCATCCCCCGGATGCGGTCTATCAGCTCTTCCGCCCGCTGGGCCCGGCTGCCCCCGTCGGAGGCGTCCGCCAGCACAGCCAGCTGGGCCAGCTTATCCGTGGCAGCGCTTCCATATTTATCCAAAACCGCCGGGAGCATCACCCCGAAGGCGGTGCGCACGTCCACCCCGCACACGCTCTGGGCGGCCCCCGCCAGGGCCCGGATATAACCCCAGCCCACCGCGGAGGCGGCCCGGCCTGCCAGCCGGGAGGCGGACAGGATGTCCCCCCGCTCCCGGACGGACCCGCCGTTGTTCCAGCAGGGCTCCAGGCTGGACAGCAGCAACTCCACGGCCTCCCCCGCCTGGGTCTTGGACCGGGCGTCCCCGTGGGGCGCGGCCAGATAGGCCTCCACCGCCATGCACAGCCCGCTCATCCCCGCGTCCGCCGTCTTCTCCCTGGAGGCGTCCTCCAAAAGCTCCGGGTCCAGCAGGGCCACGGCGGGCAGAAGGGCCGCGCCCTCCAGCTCGTACCGGTTCCCGTGTATGTCCATCACCGCCGCCCCGGCAAAGGACTCCGCCCCGGAGCCTCCCGCCGTGGGAACGGCGATGACCGGCGGCATCCGGCGGCTGGTCAGCTGTCGGCCCACCAGCTCCAAAATGGCCCGGCCCCGATAGCCGCACCAGGCGGAGGCGGCCTTGACCATGTCCAGCAGCGCGGCGTCTCCCAGGGCTATCAAGCTGTCGCACGCCTGGCTCACCGCCGCCAGAGCCAGCTTTTCCCCGTCCACGGTGGTGGGCGCGGCGGGCATCTCGTCCCAGACGGCGTAGGCGATGTCGGCGTTGTCCAGTGCCTGGAGCAGCTTATATCTGGCCCGGGTCTCCCCGGCACCCAGGACCACCATGGGCTTTTTCAGCCGCAGGTCCCGGACGTGCTGCCCGACGGAAAACACCGCGCCCGCCCCGGTCTCCACCTCCTGCTTCCCGGAGGGCTGGAGCTTCCGGCCCAGGCGGAGGAGCGCTTGGGCAGTGCGGCACCGGGCTGTGGTGAACATGCTCATGGGCTCACCTCCAAAAATTTGGAAAAAACTTCAAGTTAAGCCATTATAGCATATTTTCTTCCAAATGTACAGCATTTCCGCATGGAGACGTCCGCAATTTCCGGGACAGGCGGCGGGGGCGCGTAATGGAATGCGCTATAGCCCGATTTTGCGTGACAAACGGGGCTGTTGTTGGTATAATAAGTGATACTTATTGCGAGAGGTGACGGGAAATGAAGATTCAATGGCTGGGACACAGCTGCT
>CANRNA010000157.1 GCA_947631805.1 uncultured Oscillospiraceae bacterium
ATGGTGCCCGTGCGCCGGGCCGGGGAGGCGTCGATCATGCCCTGGTAGGTGTTGCCGGGGGCGTTGAACTCGTCGTAGGCCAGGGGCGTGACGATGATGCCGGGGCTCAGGGTATTGATGCGGGCCCGGCGCTGGCCCCATGTAGTCGCGGCCGCCGCCTGGACCCGGAGCTGGTTGGCCCGCTTCGCCACAATGTAGGCCGCGCCGGAAGTGGCCGTCTTGCTCCCGTCCAGGCAGGGCAGCGCGGAGAGCTCCGCCGATGGCGTCATGGCCAGGGCCTGCTCGTCCTCCTTTGTCAGCGCCGAGGGCATATACCCGGTCTGGCTGGCTACCACCAGCCCCGCGCCGCCGGGGGCCATCACCGCGCCGAAGGCGTCGATGGCGTAGGCAGTACCGATGAGATCCAGGGCGATGATGTGTTCCGGGCTCGCCTGGCTGGGAGAGGCTCCGGCGGTCATTACAAAGGTCTTGACCGGCCCCAGGGACGCGGCCTTTTCCGCAAAGGCTTTCAGAGAAGCCGGGTCGCAGGCGTCCACGATGCAAGTCTGCACATCATAGCCGCTGTACTGAAAATCGTGGCTCACCCGCTCCAGGGCCGCCTCGCTGATGTCGCCCAGGAGTATCTTTTTGCCCGCCGCCACACGCCGGACGATGGCGGTGCCCATGGCTCCCGCGCCCAGCAGGACCACCACGTCTTTGCTCTCATTCCGGTCAAATATCATGTCGTCCTCTCCTTTACTTCTCCAGCATCTGGGCACATTGGGCGAGATATTTGGTGATGGGCAGGTGCTGGGGGCAGGCCCGCTCGCACTGCTTGCAGCCGATGCAGTCAGAGGCCCGGTGGCCCTCGCTGGTCACGGCAGCGTAGCTCTCCTTCGCCTGGGCCATCTGGCCGTTGCCAAGCTGCTTGTTGGCGGCGGCAAAGATGTCCGGGATGGGTATTTGCTTGGGGCAGCCATCCGTGCAGTAATGACAGGCGGTGCAGGGGATGGCGGCGGAATGGCCCAGGATACGCTGGGCTTCCCGAATGATGCCCTGCTCGTCCTCGTTCAGCGGCATAAAGTCCTTCATGTAAGAGAGGTTGTCCTCCATCTGCGCCACGCTGCTCATGCCGGACAGCACCGTGATGATCCCGTCCAGACTGGCCACGAACCGGATAGCCCAGGATGCCGGGGAGGCCGCCGGGGCATAGTCCGTGAACAGCTTTTTTACCGCTGCGGGCGGGTCTGCCAGGTTGCCGCCCTTCACCGGCTCCATGACCACGATGGATTTGCCGTGGGCGCGGGCCATCTCATAGTTGGCCCGGGAGGTGACCTTGGGGTTCTCCCAGTCGGCATAGTTTATTTGCAGCTGGACGAAATCCACCTCCGGGTGGTCGGTGAGCAGCTTGTCCAGCAGATTCGGCCCTGCGTGGAAGGAAAAGCCCAGGTGCCTGATGAGCCCGTCCGCCTTCTTTTGGGCCACATAGTCCCACAGGCGGAACTTGTCGTATTTCGTGTAGTTGTTCTCCATCATGGCATGGAGCAGGTAGTAGTCGAAGTACCCCGCGCCGGTGCGCTTAAGGCTTTCGTCGAACTGCTTTTTGGCCATCTTCTCCGTGGGGGCCGCCATGGCGTTGAGCTTGGTGGCCAGGGTGTAGCTGTCTCTGGGATAGCGGTCCACCAGGGCTTTTTTGATGTCCGCCTCCGAGGTCCCGTACACGAAGGCGGTATCAAAGTATGTAAAGCCCGCCGCCAGAAATAAGTCCACCATCTTCTTCACCTGCTCGATGTCCGTCCTGATGCCCTTTTTTGGCAGACGCATCAGACCGAAGCCCAGCTTGGGCGTCTCTTTTCCGAAATAGTCAGACATGGGATGCTCCTCCTTGTAGATTCTTGACAGAATATAGTATAGCATTGTAGAATCAATAAAGCCAAACGAAATATTAGATAGTCAATCGAAAATACTGATTATGCAGGTGAATGGCATGACCACAAAAGACATGGACGCCATTTTGGAGGTGGCCCAGACCCACAATTTCAACCGGGCGGCGGAGAATCTCTTTATGGCCCAGTCCACTTTGAGCTATCACATCAAGGCGGTGGAGGACGAGCTTGGTTTTTCGATCTTCGTCCGCGACCGGAAGGGCGCGGCCCTGACGCCCGCCGGGGAGCAGTTTTGCGTCACGCTGCGGAACGTCCGGGAAGAGCTGAAAAACGCCGTGGAGCAAGCCCAGAATTTCAGCGCCCGGTATGCGGAGAACATCTCCATCGGCATGCCCGTCCGCTCGGCCATCTATGACCTGCCCCGGCTCATGGGCCGGTTCGCCCAGCTCCACCCGGCTGTCTCCGTCACGCCGGTCTACTCCTACGCCAGTTCCATCGACCAGTTTTTGAAGGGCGAGACAGATGTGCTGTTCGCATTGGAGACCAGCGTCCGGCATATCTCCGACATCCGGATACATCCGTTTTATGAAAGCCCCATCTATCTCATCACCCTGCCCGGCGACCCCCTGGCAAAAAATGAGCGGGTCACAGCGGAGGACCTAGCGGGCCGGACGCTGATGATCGGCGGCGGCTCACCCCCCGCCCTGAAAAAGGTGCAGCAGCGGATCATTGCCGGAGGCAGGGTGAACTACTTCAACAGCGCCGACCATGAGACCACGCTGACCAACGTGGCGGCGGAAAAGGGCGTGTGCCTCTCGCCAGGCTTTCTCAACGACCGCAGCCCCGAATTTGCCTGGACGCCCTTTGACTGCCGGGAGACCATATCCTGCGTGCTCTGCACTCATAGGGAGGACCAGCGCCCCATCGTCCGGGAATTCGTAGGCTTACTGCGGGAGCATTACAGAACGAGCGGATGACCCCATGTAACGCGCAAGGCAAAATGAATGAAGGTAACCGATTTGAGCAGATTTTTAGGATCTGGCTAATCGGTTGCCTTCTTTTTCGCCTATAGATCTTAGAAGCGTGCGGCTCTTAAAATGTAACGGTATCTTCTCCGTTCTATAATATCTGGTTTTTTACAGTCCTCTCACGGCGCGGCGGTGAGCAGGGAGATGATGTCGTTGTATATCCCCTCCGCACCGGCGCGGAAGCGCTTCTCTATGGCCCTGGCCTGGTCCTCGTCGGCCACGGCCAGCCGCAGGCTCACGATCTCCCCCACCCCGTCGGACAGGCGCAGGCTCACGGTCCTGCCCCCCTTGGGGCCGGGCTCCACCGCCGTCTCTATCATGCTGGCCCGGCGCATGGCCGCGGCCACGGGGGCCGTCAGCCGCTCGGCCTTGGCCCGGACCGTATAGGGCAGGCTGGAGGACACGGTGTTCACGTTCCGGCGGCCCTTTTCCGTGATGGCGTATCTGCCGTTCTCCTCCGTCACGTGGTCGGTCTTCACCAGCTCCGCCAGGCAGTCGGTATAGTCGAACCAGGTGAAGCCCCCGTCGAACAGCGCAAGGTCGGACAGCGTCACCGCCTCCACCGGCTTGGGCAGCTTCTCCAAAATGAACAGGATCAATATCTTGATGTCCAGCTTATCCCGGATGAATCCCAGATTTTCCATGCTCTCCCCTCCTATCCCTATTTTTATAATAGCACAGCCCCGCCGCCGTCACAAGACAAAAATGCGCTCTTCCCCATCTGTTTCCTCCGATTTTATCACATTCCGGCAGCTGCGGCATAAACTGTACTGAAACGGCCGGGAACGCCCGGCGAACATGATAGGAGGTATCAGCATGGCGGACAGCCAGGAATGCACCGAAGCCGTGTGCATCCATACAAGGAAAATATACGATAGCTGCCGCGACAAGGACTGTGTGGAGGACCTGCGGGTCTATCCGACGGTCAGCTCTCAGCCGTACATAGAGAGCGCTTTCAGTGTACGGCCGACGGGAGCCACGCTGCTGTACGCGGATGTGGACGTTGACGAGATAAGCTTCAACCGGGGCTATTACACGGTTGACGTGACGTATTTTTATGAGATCACCGGCACGACCTTCCCCGGCGAGAACCCGGTGAACGGCCTGTGCGTGTTCAACAAGCGGGTCATGCTCTTTGGCAGCGAGGGCTCGGCCAAGGTGTTCAGCTCCGACGGGACCTTTGCCGACAGCTACACCCAGCCCATCGGCGTGGTGGAGTGCGTGGACCCCATCGCCCTGAACATGAAGGTGGTGGACGCCTGTCCCACCGGCCTGATGGCGGACATCTCCGCCATCCCCGCCGCCATCCTGGCCCACTTTGGGGAGGACCTGGTCCTGACGGACAGCTCCCGCATCCTGCTGGCCACCCTGGGGCAGTTTTCCATCATCCGCCTGGAGCGGGACAGCCAGCTGGTGGTGCCGGTATACGACTACTGCCTGCCCGACAAGGACTGCGTGTCCAATTCCGAGGACGACCCCTGCACCCTCTTCTCCCGGATACGCTTCCCGGTGGAGGAGTTCTTCCCGCCCGACAGCATCGACGCGGCGGAGGATTACCGCTCGGCCATCCAGAACCTGAACATTCCCCAGACGCCCGCCATCGACCCCAGAGGCAGCGGCAACTGACA
>CANRNA010000158.1 GCA_947631805.1 uncultured Oscillospiraceae bacterium
GGGAACATCCTGTGCGTCACCTTCACCAACAAGTCGGCCAACGAGATGCGCCAGCGCATCCACGACCTGACCGGCGACAACGACGCCGGGTACATCAACACCTTCCACGGCTTCTGCGTCTCCGTTTTGCAGGAGGATGCCAACGCCGTGCAGTACCCCAAGAGCTTCCTGGTGCTGGACAACTCCGACATCGACGCCATGCTGAAGATCATTTACGAGGAGCGGGGCCTGACCCTGCGCCACATGACCTTTGCCAACGCCAGGGACATGATAGAGATAAGGAAGCTGTTCAAGGACCCGGAGTATTACGAGGACATGATCACCATGAGCCTGGACGCCCTCCGGCAGAAATACGAGCAGGCCGTCAGCCCACGGGACATCATTTTTTACGGGTATCTGTACCAGGAGAAGAAGTGCTTCGGCCTGGATTACAACGACCTCATCAAATTCTCCCTGTACATCTTCCGCCAGGACGAGGCCATCCGCCTGAAATGGCAGAAGCGCCTGGAATACATCATGATCGACGAGTTCCAGGACATCGACAGCCTCCAATACGAGCTGATGGAGGTGCTGTGCGGCTACCACAAGAATCTGTTCGTGGTGGGGGACCCGGACCAGACCATCTACACCTGGCGGGGAGCCAATATCCGCTATCTGCTGGAATTCGACCGGGCCTTTCCCGGCACGAAGACCATCATGATGACGGCCAACTACCGCTCCACGCCCCAGATATTGGCCGCGGCCAACTCCCTCATCGCGGCCAACAGGACCCGCGTCAAAAAGGACCTGACGGCCACTCTGCCGGACGGGGAGACGGTGCTGTGCCGCCACGCCGCCACCGCCCAGGAGGAGGCCGCCTGGATAGCCGGGCAGATCGAGCGCCTGCACGAGGGCGGCGTGCCCTATCGGGACATGACGCTGCTGTACCGGGCCCACTACGTGACACGCCCGGTGGAGGAGGTCCTCCAAAAGGCCAAAATACCATACGCCATCTACAGCGGTGTGCAGTTTTTCGCACGGGCGGAGATAAAGGACGCCCTGTCCTACCTGCGCCTTATCGCCTACCAGGACGACCTGTCCTTCCTGCGGGTGGCCAACGTGCCCAAGCGGAACCTGGGCCAGCGGCGCATGGCCTTCCTCCGGGAGGCCGCCGCTCGGGAGGGGTGCTCGCTGCTGGAGGCGCTGCGCCGCTTCGGGGACGACCCCATCTTCCGGGGCACCGGCGCGGGACAGTTCGTCTCCCTCATCCGCGCCTTCCAGGAGAGCGCCGCCGCCCGGCCCGTGTCGGAGGTACTCAGCGCCATTTTGGACGAGAGCGGCTATGAGCAGATGCTCCGCACCGAGGGCAGTCAGGAGCGGCTGGACAACCTGGCGGAGCTGAAGCAGTCCGTATACGAATACGAGACCTCCTGCGGGGAGGAGGTGGGCTTGGAGCACTATCTGGCCCACGTGGCCCTGTTCACCAACGCCGACGCGGAGGACGCACGGGACAAGGTGAAGCTGATGACTGTCCACGCGGCCAAGGGACTGGAATTCCCCTACGTGTTCCTGTGCGGCATGAACGAGGGGGTGTTCCCCTCCCGGAAGGTGCGCACCTGGCCCGCCATGGAGGAGGAGCGCCGCCTGGCCTTTGTGGCTATGACCAGGGCGAAGAAGGCCCTGTACCTCTCCGAGGCCCAGGGCCGGGGCCTGGACGGCGCTCCCCGCTATCCCTCCCGGTTCCTCCTGGACATAGACCCGGCCCTGGTGGAGCATGACCCGCCGCCCAGGGACGGCCTCATCGCCGAGGCCAGGGAGTACATCGCCCTGTCCTCCGGCTGGCTGAGCCGGGAGGACGAGGGGCCCGCCCTCTCCCCCGGCCAGCGGGTCCGCCACGACATCATGGGCCCTGGGGTCATCCTGGACCTGGACACGGACAAGGGCGCCTATCTTGTCCAGTTCGACGCCATCCCCACCCCCAGGGCCATCTCCTTCCGGGCCCGTCTCGCCCCGGAGGACACCTGAACAGATGACAAAGCCCGGCAGACGCGAACGCGTCTGCCGGGTCGTTTTTTCTGTCAGCCGGAGATGACGTAGGGCGGAGAGTCCTCGGGGATGTAGCCCAGGATGGGCACAAAGCGCTGGTCCGTGCTGCCCCCGTTCATGGACGAGGCGGCCAGCTCCGTGTCGGACTCCAGCACATCCGCCCAGCTGGAGCAGTACAGCCGGGCGAACAGCCGCCAGAAGATGCCCACATCCTGGCCCGTATAGGCCCCCAGGCCGCCCCGGAAGCTGTCCGGGTCCAGCCGGGCGGAGACGACGGCTCCCGTTCCCTCCAGGGCGTTGACCACCCGGCGGCCCATCTGGCACACAGCCACCACCGGGTCGGGCGCGGTCTGCAGCGTCACCGTGTAGGTGAAGCCCGCCTCGCTCATGGGGTGGTACAGGTCCGCCAGGATGATCTCGTCAAAGCCCATAGATGCCAGCTCCCTGGCCAGGTCCGTCAGATACGTCCGCACCGTCCGGTTGTAGGGGTCCACCCACAGCACGTCGTTGGCGTCCTTATACACCGCCCCGTTGGATTGCAGGGCCACGGTCCAGTTCCGCTGGGCCAGCATCGTGTCGGCGAAGCAGCTCATCTGGGCCGCCACCCGCTTGCCCCCCTCGTGGAGCCGGGCAATGGCCTCGGTCACATCCGTAGCCCCCGCCGTGCCGAAGGATATGGCGGTATTGACCGTGGAGGGCCAGGCCAGCTGGCCGGAGCGGTCCTTCATCTCCAAAATGGCGGTGTCGTAGTATTCCGCCCCCAGCACCCCGGACACGGCGGAGGCAAAGCTGGTGGCGTCCGTCACCTCCCGCAGGGGGACGAACCGGCCCCGGAGGGGCTTTAGGTCCTCCCAGCCCCCCAGGTCCACCTCGGTGAAGTCCGGGTCCTCCCAGATGATCTCCACCGCCACCGGCTCAAAGGTGGGCGCGGCGGTCTCATAAGGCAGCTCCGCCTCCGGCTCGGCTTCCTCCTCCTGGCCGAAGGGCAGCTGGAGCGTCGCCTCTCCGTTGGCGTCGTAGACCATGTACCGCTGCAGGACATAGAACATGGTCACGCCTCCCAGGGTCAGGAAGACGAGGACGAACAGGAATATATTCAGCGGCACCCGGAACTTCCGGCGGCCCCTGTATATGTCCTTGGGTCGGTAGGCCATTTATCTCTCCAGCTTCTTTATCATTTCAATGCGCCGGGCATGGTGCTCCGCGCCGGAAAACTTCGCGGCAAGATAGGTGTCCACGATCTTTTTGGCCAGCTCGCTGCCCAGGGTGCGTCCCCCCAGACACAGCACGTTGGCGTCGTTGTGCTGGCGGGTCATCTCCGCCGAGTAGCAGTCGGCGCAGAGGGCCGCCCGGATGCCGGGTATCTTGTTGGCGGCGATGGACATGCCGATGCCCGTGCCGCAGATCAGGATGCCCCGCTCGTATGTCCCTGCCACAACGGCCCGGCACAGCTTTTCCGCATACTCGGGGTAATCCACCGTGTCACCCTGCCCGCAGCCCAGGTCGTCCACCTCTACGCCCTTGTCCCGCAAATGGTCGAGGATCTGCGCCTTGAGGGCCCAGCCCCCGTGATCGGATGCGATAGCGATCATGTTCTGTTCTCCTTTGTTCAAATAGGAATAAATCGCGGCTCGTGCCTCGTGAACACGGCGATATAGCGAAAGCCTATGGTCTTCAGCAGCTCCATCCCCTGGTCCACGCATTTTGCCGCGTTGTCCAGCCGGTGGGCGTCGGAGCCGACGGTGATGATCTGGCCGCCCAGGTCCCTGTAGAGCCGGAGTATCTCCTCCGAGGGGAAGGGCCCGCACCCGTCCCGCAGGCCAGAGCAGTTCAGCTCTATGCCCCTTCCGTTTTGGATGAGGGTCCGGAGCAGATGCTCTATCCTGTCCCCGTGCTCCCGGAGCGTCAGGCTCAGGTCCACGCCCTGGGCCATGGCGTACCGGCGGAAGTAGCCGATGTGGGCCATCACGTCGAAATAGTCCATCTCCGCCGTCCACTGGAGGTCCCGCAGGTAGATGTCGCATATCTCCCGGCAGAAGGCCGGGTCGGAGTAGTCCATCCAGTGGAAATCCCCGTGCTCTCTCGTGATGTGGTAGGACCCCAGCACGAAGTCCAGTCCGGGGGCCCGGGCCAGGGTATTCATCACCTCCGGGTGAAAGATGATCTCCCCCAGCTCCACCCCCCGGCGCAGCTCCAGATCCGGCGGCAGCCGGTCCCGGACGGCCTCGAAGGCCTCCGTCTCCCGCCGGGCCACGTCCAGGCAGGGGGGATAAAACCCCAGGGTCTCCCAGTCCACCGGGTCGCAGTGGTCCGTGACGCACAGATGCCGCACCCCGGCGGCGTATTCCGCCATCACCATGTCGTAATAGGGGGCCCGGCTGTCCCGGGATATATCCGTATGACAGTGATAATCGATCAGAACGGCCATGTGTCGGCAAACCACCTCAAAAACAGTCGGCTGTATGTCTCGGTGCGGGGCG
>CANRNA010000159.1 GCA_947631805.1 uncultured Oscillospiraceae bacterium
GCCGCCCTGCTGCTGGAGGGCCGGGTGGGGGTCATCGTGGAGGGCATCCCCGTGGGCTTTCTGGCCCCGGCATTTTTCGGGGAATATCTGAAGACCACCGAGGACGCCTCCCAGCATTTTTGGGCCGCCTCGGCCATCCGGCTGCTGCGCTGGGCCAGCCTGGTGCTGACGCTGCTGCTCCCGGCCTTTTACGTGGCGGTGGCCACCTATCACCCGGAGATGCTGCCCACCACGCTGCTGCTGTCGGTCATCGAGTCCAAGCAGTCGGTGCCCTTCTCCACGTCGATGGAGATATTGGGGCTGCTGGTCTCCTTCGAGCTGCTGCAGGAAGCGGGCCTGCGCCTGCCCAACCCGGTGGGCCAGACGGTGAGCATCATCGGCGCGCTCATCGTGGGCCAGTCGGCGGTGGAGGCCAAGGTGGTCAGCCCCATCGCCGTGATTGTGGTGGCCCTGGCGGGCATCGCCGGGTACACCATGCCCAGCCAGGACATGGGGGCGGCGCTGCGCATCTTCCGGTTCCTGCTGGTGGTCGCGGCCACCCTGGCGGGGATGTTCGGCATCATCATGGGCGCGGTGCTGCTGCTGTGGCACCTGTGCTGTCTGGAGAGCTTTGGCCGGGCCTATATGACCCCTCTGACAGGGGGCGGGGGCGGCGACAGCAACGGGGTGTTCCGGCGGCGGCCGCCCTGGCGGGATATATACCGGGACCCGCTCATCAATGGGGGCGACATCAGGAGGCGGAAATGAAACGTCTGCTATTTATATTATATGTATTGCTCCCGGCGGCGTTCCTGTCCGGCTGCGGCGCCTCTCTGGCGGCGGACCGGCACGATGTGGAACGGCTGCTGCTCATCCAGACCATGGGGCTGGACAGCCGGGGGGACGGCGTGGAGATGAGCGTGTCCACCGGCCTGGGGGCAGAGGACGCGCCCGCGCTGGTCATGTCCGCCCCGGCTTCCGGCATCGAGGACGCCATCGCCCGGCTGCAAAACTACTCCCCGGAAAACCAGCTGTTTTACGCCCATGTGCAGTATCTGCTCCTGGGAGAGGAGGCCGCCCGGCGGGAGCTGGGCCACGTGATAGAGTGGGTGGACCGAAGCCCCACCCTGCGCATGGACACCAATATGCTGGTGGTCCGGGGCAGCGCCCGGGACGCGGTGGTGGACACCTCGGAGCAGTCCACGGACATCACCCAGCGGCTGGAGTCCATGGACCGGCAGGCCCGCTCCACGGGCTGGACCGTCTACACCCTGCGGGAGATAGCCGCCGCCCTGGCGGAGGGGAACGGGGCCCTGTGCCTGACCATCGGCACCGCCCCCACCGACGGGAACGTATTCACCGAGGAGATGGGGTCCGACGCCGTGGTGCCGGTGGGCTACGCCATGCTGGGCCAGGAGGGACTTGTGGACTTTCTCTCCCCGGAGGAATCCCTGGGGGCCGAGATCATCACCGGCGACCCCACGGGCCTGCTCATCACCGTGGCGGGCAGCACTCTGGAGATATTGGACTGCTCGGTCAGCGTCGTCCCCCGCTTCGCCCCGGACGGCCAGCCCTCCGGGGCCCACATCCGCTGCACCTTGCAGGCCGGTATGCTGGAAAAGGCCCGGGACGGGGCCATGAACCCGGAGGAAATGGACGCCGCCCTGTCCAGGACCGTCTCCCGGTGGGTCTCCGACGCCCTGGCCCGGTCCCAGGCCGCCGGGTGCGACTGCCTGGGCATCCGGGACGCCGTGCTGACCTCCTCCCGGGATATGGCCCTGTGGGAGGAGCGCTGGCCGGAGCTGTTCCCCGGCCTGTCCCTGTCAGCCGCGGTGGAGGGACAGGTGGACCGGAGCTATGACCTGGCCCAGTAACGATCAGCGAGGCATTCATAGATGAAAGAAGATCGCGTCACAAGAAAACAGTTCGCCGCCCTCATCCTGGTGTCCCAGCTGTCGCCGCTGCTGCGGCTGCTGCCCCAGACGGCGGTGTCCTTTTCCGGGCGGGCCGCCTGGCTGTCCGCCGTCCCCGCCCTGCTCCCGGCGGCGCTGCTGAGGCTGGGGATGGAGTCCTGGCGCCGGTATATGCGCCCCGGGGAGGGGATGGGGGGCCTGCTGCTGCGGTGGCTGGGGCCGGTGGCCGGGCGGGCGGTGCTGGCGCTGTATGCCCTGTGGTTCCTCGTCTACGGCGGGTTCATCCTGCGGAGCGGGGCCGAGCGGCTGGTGTCCACCATATACCCCAGCAGCGGCCAGGGCATGTTCGCCGCGGTGACCATCGCCCTGTGCCTGGTCGTGGCGCTGGGGCCCCTGCGGGCGGCGGCCCGCACCGCCGTCATTATGCGCACGGTCCTCCTGGCCGCCCTGGGGGCGGTGCTGATACTGTCCGTGCCCAACATGGACGCGAAGCGTCTTCTGCCCATCGGCTGGCGGGAGGCGGCCTCCGCTCTGCCGGGGGCGCTGCCCCTGGCCTCCGTGTGCGGGGTGGGCGGGTGCTTTGTCTTTCTGTCCGGATACGCGGAGGAGCCCAAAAACGCCCGCTGGTTTCTGGGCCATATCCTGCTCCTGCTGGCCCTGGGGGGCGCGATATGCGCGGCGGTGGTGAGCGTGTTCGGCTCAGCCCTGGCCGCTACCCTGACCTACCCGTTTTTCATCATGATACGCAGCATCTCCCTGGGGGACCTGGTGCCCCGCATCGAGGCGGTGGTCATCGCCGTATGGGTGGGGGCGGACTTCATGCTGTGCTCCATGCTGCTGCGGTGTGCCCATGAGGCCATCCGGGCCATTTTCCGCCTACCGGACCCGGACGAACTGCCCATGACGAGCCTGGGGGGCGGGCGGTTTCTCCTGTGGCTGGAGGCCGCCGCCGTCTTCGCCGCCAGCCTCTTTTTTGAGAAGCCCCCCTGGGAGCTGCGGCTGTGGTCGGACCGATATATCCCCCTGGCCAGCGACTGCGTCCTCTACGGCGGCTTTCTGCTGCTGTGGCTGGTCACCATCCCCCGCCGGAAAAAGGAAAAGAGCAAGGGATAACGCCCTTGCTCAGGCCTTATTTATGCTGTTTTTCTTTGCTGCCCGCCTTCAAATAAGCGGAAAAACCTTCTCGAAAAAGGGGTAGGGCACCAGCCGGGAGGCGTCGTACATGGCGCGAAGCGTCTTCTTATCCGCCGCTTGGGCGGCCACGGTCTCTCCCTCCTGGAGCTTCACCGCCGCCGGGTCGAACTCCTGTTCAAAAAGCCACACGTCGCAAAAGGCGTCGTCCCGCCGGTAGGTGTGCACGAGCCGCCCCTTTTCCGGCTCAAGGACAAGGCCTGTCTCCTCTTCGACCTCCCGGACGGCCGCCGTTAGGCTGTCCTCCCCGGCCAGGGCGGAGCCGCCGGTGCACTCCCACAGGCAGCCAAAGCCCTTGTTGGGAGCACGCTTGGTGAGAAGATAGTTCCCCGCGGCGCCCCGGGCCCAGATATACACCACCAGGTGATAGTCCCCCGGCGCTATGGTATCGCCCCGGCGCATGGTCCGGCCGGTGAGGTTCCTGTCCGCGTCGTACACGTCCCACAGCTCCCCTCTGGCCGTCTGCATATTCAGCCAGCCCTGGACCTTCCAGAACAGGGCCGGTTGGATGTCCGGGTACGTGAGGGCGGCGGGCATCACGTTTCCAAAGGATACCTCGGCCATCTCATATTCCGGCGGCAGGGGACCCAGCTCTGTCACCTCGGCGAAAAAGAGAGCTCCCCAGTCCTCCACCTTATAATAGGACACCAGCGTGATATCCGCCGCAAGGGCCCCGGTCTCCTCCCGGAGCTCCCGGCGGGCGGCCTCCGCCGCCGTCTCGCCGGGCTCTATATGGCCGCCGGGTATCTCCCAGGTAGCGCGCGCCCGGTGGCGGCAGAATATCCACCGGCCCTCGTACCGGGCGGCGATGACCGCGTATAGCAGGCGGCCGTCTTCCTCCGGCGGTCTGTCAAAAAAGGTCACGTTTGGCATTTTACTCCCCCTTCGTTCCCGCCGTGGCGGCATAGTCCCGGATGAAGGCACGGGCCTCCTCCAAAATGCGGCGGCGGGAATTGAGCCGCATGGATACGGCGGGCTGGCCCCCGGCCTCCACCTTCACCCGGCCCTTCCACTCCGGCAGAGCGTACAGGGCGCTGACGCGGGCAAAGTCAAAGCTCTCCTTGGCGAAGGTGAAGCGGACGGCGCCGCCCTTTTGGGATATATCCCCCACGCCCTGCTGGGAGGCCACGCCCCGTAAAAGGGCCACCTGTATCAGGGCGTTGACGCTGGGGGGCGGGTCCCCGAACCGGTCGCACAGCTCATCGGTGATGTCGTCGGCCTCCGCCTCGGTGCGGATGAGGGCGATGCGCCGATAGATATCCATCCGCTGGGCGGGGCTCTTCACATAGTTTTCCGGGATATTGGCGTTGACGGCCAGGTCCGCCGCGCACTCCGCCCGCACGGGGATGGGCTCGCCCTTTTCCTCCAGCACCGCCTCTTCCAGGAGCTTTAAGTACATATCATAGCCCACGTCTAT
>CANRNA010000160.1 GCA_947631805.1 uncultured Oscillospiraceae bacterium
CCCTCCCGCTTGGCCAGCTCGTTGACCTTGTGGCAGGTGTCCATGGAGTCGTTGCCGCCGTTGTAGAAAAACGCGCCGATGCTGAATTTTTGCAGGGTCTCCAGCACGGTGGGGTAGTCCGCGTCCCCCAGCTTTCGGCGGCAGGAGCCGATGGCGGAGGCGGGGGTGTGGGCCAGCTTGGCCACGGTGGAGGCGGGCACGTCCGTCAGGTCCATCAGGTCCCCGGCCAGGATGCCTTCCGCCCCGAACCGGGCGGCGTATATCCGGTCCACCTTTCCCGAGGAGCGGGCCGCCTCGATCACCCCCTGGAGAGAGCGGTTGATGACGGCGGTGGGGCCGCCGCCGTGGGCGATCAGAATGTTCATGCCCATTTCATATCCCCTTCTTGCGGTAGTATTCCGCCATCTCGTCCAGCGTCACGGGCTTGATGAGGGGGGCCTTGCCCACAGAGTCGAACTCCACGATGAGGGTGCCCACCACTTCCTTCACGCCACGCTCAATGCAGTCCACGATCCGGGCCACATCCCCGTCGGGCACGCTGCCGAACATGACCGTGTCCATGATGGGCGGGAAGAACACCCGGGGGTCGAAGGCGGAGGGATTGGCAAGCAGCAGCTCATAGATGCCGCCGATGGAGGGGCTTGTCCGGAGGGCGGGCTCGTCCCGGAACAGCTCCCGGAGGTTTCGCGTCACGGCCAGGCGGATGTCCGTGTCCACGTTTATCTTGCGGATGCCCAGCTTGGAGACCTCTTTGAGCTGCTCCTTTTTGATGCCGTAGGCGTCGTGGATATCCCCGCCCAGGGCGTTTATCTCCGAGACGATGTACTGGGGCACGGTGGAGGAGCCGTGGCTGACCAGAGTGCCCTCGATGCCCTCGTGCATCATGCACTCCTTGGTGGCAATGGCTATCTCCTTGCGGATGACCGTGTCCTTGCCCTTGTTGGCCCCGTGCTTGGTGCCGTAGCTGATGGCCAGGGCGTCCACGCCGGTCTTGCGGAAAAACTCCACTGCGTCCAGGGGGTTGGTGTAGGTGCTGTTGGCGGCGAATACGTGGTCCTCCACGCCCGCCAGCACCCCCAGCTCGCCCTCCACGGTCACGCCCCGCTCGTGGGCGTACTTGACCACCTCCCGCGTCAGCTCCACGTTCTCGGCAAAGGGAAGGGACGAGCCGTCTATCATCACGGAGGTGTACCCCCCGGCGATGGCCGCCTCGCAGGCCTCAAAGCTCTTGCCGTGGTCCAGATGGAGCGCCACGGGGATGGGGCTGGTCTCGGCGTACTTTTTCACCGCGTTGGCGATGTTGACGGCGCCGCGTTTTTTGTCCTCCAGGGTGCCGTTGGCAAAGTCCGTCCGGCCGCCCATAAAGGCGTTGGCCAGGTCCGCCCCCTGGAGTATGGCGGCGGAGCGGAACATCTCATGCACCTCGATGACGGCCTTGGCCTGGCAGACGGCGTTGACGTTGAACGCGCCCTGGGCGTAGTTATAGGTCTCTGTGGCGTCCAGAATGGCTTTCATTGGTACGAGCGGCATAGGGGATACCTCCTTCGATAGTATGGGCGGCCCGCCGGGGCGGGCGGCACAAGTTATATATTTTTCACAAAACAGTACAGAGATATCATAACCTGAACTGGGCAGAAATGTCAACCCCGCGGGGCAAAAAGGTTTTCGGAAAAACGAAAAAACGACGGGCCTTTTCCCGGGAACCCCACAGGCGGCGCTCCCGGTCCCGGCCCTGCCCGGCGCGGCCCGGCCGCGGCGGAAAAGGGTGTAAATTATTTGTAAATCCCGGCGGTTTTTCAGCTCCGTTTCAGCGCCGTTGTAGTATACTGTGGCGGCGGAGGTGTTGACCATGAAGATACTGATCGTAGAGGATGAAAAGCTGCTGGCCGATTCCCTGGCCACGCTGCTGCGGCGGAAGGGCTTCGAGGTGGAGACGGCCTATGACGGCAGGACCGGGGAGGAGTACGCCCTGCTGGGCATATACGACCTGCTCATCCTGGACGTGATGATGCCCGGCATGGACGGCTACACCCTGGCCCGCCAGGTCCGGGAAAGACGCTGCAGCACGCCCATCCTCATGCTCACGGCCCGCTCCGCCCTGGAGGACCGCATCCAGGGGCTCAACGCCGGGGCGGACTATTATCTCACCAAGCCCTTCGACTCCCGGGAGCTGCTGGCCTGCATCAACGCCCTGCTGCGCCGCCAGGGGAGCCAGGTGGACGAGATGACCTTCGGCAATACGGCCCTGGACCTGGCCTCCGGCACCCTGCTATGCGCCGACAAGTCCGTGCGGCTGTCCGCCAAGGAGTTCGACGTGATGCGCTCGCTGATGCAGTCGAAGGAGAACAACCTGTCCAAAGAGGCGATACTGGTGCGGGTGTGGGGCTTCGACTCCAACGCCACGGAGAACTATGTGGAGGTCTACATAGGCTTTCTGCGCAAAAAGCTGGCAAGCATCGGCTCCAACGTCCGCATCGAGGCCGTCCGGCGGCTGGGCTATCATCTGGAGGAGGACGGGCCATGCTGAAAAGGCTGCGGATAAAGTTCGTCTGCATCACCATGGCCATCGTGACGCTCATGCTGGGGGTGATATTCGGCTTCGTCTACCATTTCACCCGGAGCAATCTGGAGCGGGAGAGCGTGCAGATGATGGAGGCGCTGGGCTCCTTTCCCTTTCAGCCCGGCATACCGGACCAGCTCCCGAAGGAGGTGCGGCTGCCGTACTTCGTGGTGCAGCTGGGCAAAGACGGGGCGCCTGTCTCCTGGGAGGGCGGATATTACGATCTGACAGACGAGGCGTTTGTGAAGGCGGTCGCCGAGACCGCCCTCGCCTCCGGGGAGCGGGTGGGGGTCATCGAGAAATACAATCTGCGGTTTTGCCGGGTAGAGACGCCCTTGGAGCGGCGGGTCGTCTTTTCCGACATATCCAGCGAGCAACACACCCTGGATAGCCTTTTGCGCACCTGCCTGGCCCTGGGCGCGGCCAGCTTTCTGGTGTTTCTGGGGATAAGCCTGCTCCTGGCCCGGTGGGCCGTGAAGCCGGTGGAGAGGGCGTGGATCCAACAGAGGCAGTTCGTGGGGGACGCCTCCCACGAGCTGAAAACGCCCATGACCGTGATACTGACCAACGCGGAGCTGCTGCAGGAGCCGGAGACCGGCCCGGCGGAGCGGGAGCGGTGCGCTGCCAGCATCCTGAACATGGCCGTCCGTATGCGGGAGCTGGTGGAGAGCCTCCTGAACCTGGCCAGGGTGGAGAGCGGCACGGAGAAGACCCAGATGGAAAAGGTGGATATGAGCCGGTTGGTGTCGGACGCCGCGCTGCCCTTCGAGCCCATGTTTTTTGAGCGGGGGCTGGAGCTGGCATATCAGATAGAGCCGGGGATATCCGTCCGGGGCATTCCCGCCCGCCTGCGGCAGGCGGAGGAGATATTGCTGGACAACGCCCTGAAATACGCCCTGCCGGACAGCGCCGTGCGGGTGTCTTTGAAAAGGCAGAGGGGCGTGTGCCAGCTGGCCGTGGCCAGCCGGGGCGAGGCCATTGCCCCGGAGGACCTTAAAAAGATATTCGAGCGGTTTTACCGGGTGGACAAGGCCCGCACGGCCAGCCACAGCTACGGCCTGGGCCTGGCCATCGCCCAGGCCATCGTCCGGGAACACCGGGGCAGGATATGGGCCGAGAGCCGGGAGGGGACGAACACGTTTTTCGTGGAGCTGCCGATACGGTGATACCATTTATAAATATATAGCTTTTGAGGACAGCGCTGGCTGTCCTCTTTTACATATCGTTCACAAATCGTTTATAGACTGCTCAAGCTTTTTTCAGGTTGGTTTCAGCCTGGGGTGTTATATTGCACTTGCCCGCGGGAGCGGGCAGTCCATGAAAAAGGAGATACATACAAAATGGAACGCATATCCATTCGCAGGACCAGATGGGCGGGGCGCTTCCTGCTGCTGGTATTCACCCTCTCTCTGGCCATGAGCCTCGCCGTCCCGGCCTTCGCCGCGGAGGGACCGGCCATGGAGATGAGCACGGCCTATCCCGGCGTCACCGCCAAGGCGGGGGACAGCCTGGGCTTTGACCTGGACTTTTCCAATAACTCCGGCGCGGGGGCCGACCTGGCCCTCACCGTGACGGATATGCCCGAGGGCTGGGAGGGATACTTCCAGGGCGGCTCCAGCCAGATAAGCCATGTATTTGTCCGCAGCGGGGACTGGGACTCCCTTGCCAGCTTCCAGCTGACCATCCCTGTGGAGGCGGAGGAGGGCACGTATACGGTGGGTCTGCTGGCCTCCGGCGGCGGCCTCTCCTCGGCGCTGACCCTGACGCTGGACGTGAGCGAGGAGGAGCTGGGCAGCAGCTCTCTGGCTACGGAATACCCGGAGCAGGAGGGCTCGGCCGGTACGACCTTCTCCTTCAGCTCCACCATCCAGAACAACACCCCCAGCGAGCAGTCCTACTCTCTGGCGGCCAACGCCCCCTCCGGCTGGGT
>CANRNA010000161.1 GCA_947631805.1 uncultured Oscillospiraceae bacterium
AACTGGGCCGAGGCCGACCGCATCCGGGACGAGCTCAAGGCCGCCGGTATCATCCTGGAGGACACCCCCCAGGGGGTGAAATGGCACAGGGCTTAAAACGGGCGGTCCCCAGCCGACTTTGATAACATTTTGTATATAGCTTTCAAGCGCCGCGCCCCTTCTGTCCGGAAGGGGCGCGGTCTTTTTCACGGCGGGCAGTCCCCGCTCTTTTTTGCTATAAAGTGTTGACATCCCGCTATTTCTGTGATAAATTGTTTTATATCGTAACCAAATTGTAACTTTTAAGGATCGCAGGTGATTCTTTATGACGGAAACGGGATTCAGCGCCATGTCCGCTCTGACGGGATATCTCCACCGGCTCACGCCGGACCAGACCGTCAAGCTGGCCCGGGAGCTGTGCGGCCAGCTGGAGGGCGACCCGGACAGCTTCCACGGCGGCGTGTGGCCGGGGAACATCCGCTTTGACGAGGAGGGCATGGCCGTGCTGGGCAAGCCTTCCCGGACCCCTGCCGCCCAGCGCCCGGCCAACCAGGTGGAATACCTGTCCCCGGAGTACTTCTGGGACGGGGACGCCTCCGCCGCCGCCGACGTCTACTCGGTGGGGCTAGTGCTCTACGCCGGGTGCAGCGGGGGCCGTCTGCCCTTCCAGGAGGCGGGCCAGGAGCTGACCAACAAGGACCGGGCCGCCGCGCTTCGCCGCAGGATGAAGGGCGAGGCCATCGCCGCCCCGGAGGGGGTCAGTCCCGAACTGAAAAGGGTCATCGAAAAGGCCCTGGCCTACGGCCCGGAGGGGCGGTATATCACCGCCAAGGAGCTGCTCTCCGCCCTGAGCGAGACGGACGAGGCCCTTCCCCCGGCGGAGGCCGCCGTGGCCGGAGCTGCCGCTATAGGCGCTGCCGCTCTGGCGGGGGCGGCCATCGCCTCCGACGCCGGAGACGTCCCGGCGGATATCCCGGCCCCCGGACCGGAGGACATCCCCGCCGAGGCGGATATCCCCACCCCGTCGGACGCCCCTGCGGAAGCAAGCGCCCCCCTGGAGGCAAATGTCCCTGTTGAAGCGGACGCTCCTATGGAGGCAAATGCCCCTGTTGAGGCCGACGCCCTCGCTGAGGCAGATGCTCCTGTTGAAGAGAACGCCCCCGTTGAGGCGGATGCTTCTGTTGCAGCGAACACCCCCGTCGAGGCGGATGCTTCTGTTGCAGCGAACACCCCCGTCGAGGCGGATGCTCCCGTTGAGACCGACACGCCCGTTGAGGCAGACGCACCCACGGAGGCAAATGCCCCTGTCGAGGCGGACACTTCTGTTGAAACGAACGCCCCTGCTGAGGCTGTCGCTCCTGCTGCGGCAAGCGCTCCCGTCGAAACGGACGCGCCTGCCAGCGCGGACGCCCCCGCCCCGGAGAGCGAGCCCGCTCCCGCCGGGGACACCGGCTCTGTGTGGGAGCGCCCGGCGGAACAGACGGCCGCAGAAGCAGCCGTCGCGGCCGGAGCCGCGGCCGCGGCTGCCTCCGGCAGGTCCAGGCAGGATTACCGGGTCCAGAAGGATTTTGACAACAAGCACGTCTATCGGTCACGGGCCGCCGCCACGAGGGCCCGGCAGAAAAAGCGCTCCAAGGCCATTCCCATCCTCTGCGGCGTCGCGGCTGTGATCATTCTGGGCAGCGTGGGCTACATGGTCTTCGGCGGCCCCAGCGGCCCCACCGCCTCCGAGCCCTTCACCAAGCCGGAGAGCCAGGTCACGGCGGAGCCCCAGTCCACGGAGCTCGTGCTGACGCCTCTGCCCGACACCCCTTCCCCCAAGCCCTCGCCTACCCCCAGGCCCTCTCCCTCTCCCAGACCCAGCCCCTCCCCCACGCCCGCCTTCACTCCTGGCCAGGGCACGGAGGCCGCCAACGCGGGCGGCACGGTCATGGGCGCCGTGACCGGGACCGGCGCCGGGACAGGCACAAATACGGGCACCGGCACAGGGACAACCACCGGCGGCTACGGCACGGGTACGAGCACAGGCGGCTATGGGACCGGTACAGGCACAGGCGGCTATGGGACCGGTACAGGCGGTTACGGCACCGGTACCGGCGGCTACGGAGGCGGGACCGGCGGGTCCACCGGCGGCTACGGAGGCGGCTCTTCCGGCGGCGGGTCCTCCTCCGGCGGCGGCTTCACCGTACAGGCCGCCAGCGGCACGGTCTATCTCACCGGCAACGGGGTGCGCATCCGCACCGGTCCGGGCACCGGCTATTCCATCATCACCTCCCTCAGCCGGGGGGACAGCATCACCCGCACCGGCACGGTGGCCAACGGCTGGACCCAGGTGAGCTATAACGGCGTCACCGGGTACATCTCCAGTCAATACCTGTCCGACACCGTCCCCGCCACGGCGACCCCCGCCTCCTCCCCCGCGGCCCCGCCCGCCTCGGGCTACTCCGTGGGCAAGGGCGATCTGACCTACGCCAACGCCAAGGACGTGGCCGCCGGAGTCGGCGGTCTGGCGGTGGTGGGCAGCGACAGCGACCTAGACGCCATCGTCCAGTATCTGGACGGCAGCGGCATGGGCGTGGATTACGCCTGGCTGGGCGTGGAATACGACGCCGCCAGCGCCGCCTGGAAGTGGTCCGACGGCACCATCCTCTCCTCCAGCGACGCCCACTGGGCAGCGGATTATCCCAAGGAGGGGGACGACATCCTCCTGCTGGCACGGGGCACGGACGGGACGTGGCGATATATCTCCCTGCGCGCCGCCGATTTCGACCCCAAAAGCGCCGAGTACGCCGGGAAGCTGGGATATGTGACCGGGCAGTAAAATCCATAACGAATAAGCGCACAGGCCGTCCAAGGGCGGCCTGTTTTCATTTTGTAATCACTTTTTGATGACACTGCGGAAAAATTGTGCTATAAGTTATAAATAGATAGATATGCAGACCCATGCGGACGCTTGGAGAGGAGAAGATGACCGACATGAAAAAACGGTGTATCAGTCTGCTGCTGGCGGCGCTGCTGATACTGGGCGCCGCGGCGGAGGCTTTCGCCGCCGATGACCCGGCGGAGACGGCCCCGCCTATAGAGCCGGAGGTCCCCGTTGACACGGAGACCCCCGCCGAAACGGAGGCCCCTGTCGGAACAGAGACCCCTGCTGCAACAGATGCCCCCGCCCAGACGGAGGCCCCTGAAACGGAACCCCCCGCCGAGACAGAGATACCTGTCGAGACGGAGACCCCCGCCCCTGTGGACGCCCCCGCCCCGGCGGACGAGACGGGCGTGCCCATCGTTTACGACGACCCGGACGGGCTCATCTTCAACAAAGAGCAGTACCCCTATGTGCCCCGGACCACCGAGAACCGGGCCTTCTCTCTTTATCTGAAAAAGACCGCCGCCCTGCGGGTGACAGGGGGCGTGGCCGAGTGCCTGGGCGCGTCTGACGCCTCCTACCCCGACTCCGCCGTGTACAAGATCACCCCCGACCCGGCGGCCAAGGAGCTCACGGTGAAGGCCGTGGCGGACGGGGCCATCACCCTGCTGGTGGAAAACGATGCCGGGGCCGCCGTCATCCGGACCGGCTGGGACAAGCTGGGGACTGACGACGGGACAGCTCTGGCCGACGGCATGACCTTCGTGGCCGCCCTGGCGGTGCACATCGTGCTGGAGGAGGGCTATATGCCCGTGGAGACCACGGACTGCCAGTGGTACGGCTCCGGCTCGGACAGCCAGACCGTGCTCATGCTCCTGCGGGACGTAGACGGGGACGGCCAGGTGAAGCTCACCATCGCCCCCGCCGTGACCATAAAGGCCGACACCCCGCCCACCTATGACTGGGAGACCGAGCCGGACGAGAACGCCCCCATCGTCAAATACAGCACCGACGAGGGCAAGACCTTTTTCAGCCTGACGCCTCTGGGCGTGCCCGGCGGCAGCCTTCTGCGCCTGCGCCTGCCGGAAAAGCTGGCTATCAGCACGGACGTTCCCAGCATCCTGAAAAGCTGGTATGAGGACGCCTACCACTTCTATCTCCTCCAGGCCCCGGCCAGCGGCATTCTGTCCATCACCGAGATCATCCTGCCGGACAACCCCTTCAAGGATGTGGACTCGTCCAAGTGGTACCACGACAGCATTCTTCTGGCCTACGCCTCCGGCGTGGTGAAGGGCGACACCCCCGACACCTTCCTCCCCAACGCCTCCGCCTCCCGCGGCCAGGCCGTCACCATGCTCTACCGGCTCTCCGGCTCCCCGGAGGTCACCGAGCCCGCCCCCTTCACCGACCTGACAGCGGACTATTACAAGGACGCGGTGGCCTGGGCGGCGGAGAAAAAGGTCGTCCTCGGTGCCGCTGGCACCACCTTTGAGCCTGACCGGAACGTGACACGGGAACAGCTGGCGGCCATGCTCTGGCGCAAGGAGGGGCAGCCCGCGGCGGACATATCCCGGCTGAAGGAGTTCTCCGACGGGGATATGGTCAACACCTACGCCCAGGAGGCCATGAGCTGG
>CANRNA010000162.1 GCA_947631805.1 uncultured Oscillospiraceae bacterium
TCGTTCAGGTCGATGAAGCCGAAATTCTTCTGGTCCCGGATGGTCCGCGCCCAGCCGCAGACCGTGATGGTCTTGTCCGCAAACGCCGCCGCGTCCTTCCACAGCGCGGCTGTCTTCGTCCTCGTCATGGTTTGTTCCTCCCTGCTGCGTTCAAATTTATAAAATGACGCCGTTACTTTCGCATCGCAAGCGGTGCAAAAGTCCTCGCTCCGCTCGCCGCGCAGACGCAGGGCGTCAGATCGGATTCGAGGCGGGACTCCCGTCCCCCTCGAGCACCCCCTTGCTCATCCGAGCCCGTTCGTCTCTGTCAGACTGCATCAGCGTGTATAATGGCTGCGTTGCAGCCATTATACACGCCTGCTTTTATTTTTTCAATATCCTCAGTCGTAGCTGATGTAGGGGCACTCCATCCAGTGGAGCCAGGGCCGGTCGGCTACCTTCGTCTTCACCACGCCGCCCGCCGTGGCGATGGCCTCGATGGCGTAGCCGTCGCCGATGTACACGCCCACATGCCCCTTCCCGTGGAGCAACAGACCGGGGGTCTCCGGCAGGGTGTCGATATCCCCCTTCACCGTGGCATTCTCGTAAAACTCCTCCGTGCCGCAGTCGGGCATCTCCCCGCTCCGGTAGGAGATCTCATGCCGGTCGGGATCATACCAGCCATAGCCCTTGATGAGCCCGGCGCAGTCCGCCACCCGGCGGCCCATCCATTTCTCCCGGATAATCTGCTCGTATTCCCCCACGCCCTCGCTGTACTGCTCCAGCTTGAACGTCAGCAAGTCCTCCGTCAGGATATCCCCGAAGGTGCCCCACACATAGCCCCACTGGTTTTCCCAGGCCATTTTGGCCCACTCCACCAGATCGTGGCTGTTTTTCGTGTACGGGTCCGTGAAGGCGCTGGTGTCCAGGCTGGTGGAATGGCCGGTGCCGTAGTCCACGTGGACATATTCTCCCTCCCGCCACTCGAACATATCCGCCGGTATGGCCGTGGGGGTGGGCACGGCCGTGGGCGGCGCAGGCGTTATGGCCGCCTCCGCCTCTCTCTTGGCGCTCTGCTGCCCCCGCCATATAAAGGCCACGATAAGCAGTACCACCAGCAGCACGATGGCCCCCAGCTCAAATATCACCCGACGTTTTATGTCCTGCGCGCCTCTCATTTCCGGGTACAGCCCCCTCTCGCTCACTTCCCGCCTATCATACCACGAAAGAGGCCTCTTTTGAAACATTTCCGGCCACATTTTTCTTAAGATTTTCTTAAAAGCTCCCTCCCGTGACCGATATCGCCGGTCCAAGCGCACAAATCTTGCCAAATCCCGGCTGTTTGTATATGCTTACGACTTTTGCGGATAATAAATCCTGTCAGACAAAAGAATGACAGGAGGATAAAGATGAAAGCAACAGGGATCGTGCGGCGCATCGACGACCTGGGCCGGGTCGTCATCCCCAAGGAGATCCGCCGCACCATGCGCATCCGCGAGGGTGACCCGCTGGAGATCTATACAGAGAAGGACGGGGAGGTCATATTCAAGAAATACTCCCCCATGGGTGAGCTGAGCTCCTTTGCCGAGCAGATATGCGAGTCCATGCACAAGACCGCCGAATACTCCGCCGCCGTGTGCGACCGGGACAGCGTCATCGCCGCCTCCGGCGCAGGCCGGAAGGAGATCATCGACCGGCACATCAGCTCTGAGCTGGAGGAGATCATGGAGGGCCGTCGGGCCTTCCGGGCCGACCCGGGGGCCAAGCGCGTCCCCGTGACCGACGGCGAGGACTCTCCCGCCGCGGCTGTGGCGGTGCCCATTCTCTCAGAGGGGGATGTGCTGGGCTGCGTGGTGTTCCTGGAGCGTCCCGACGGCGTTCGGGCGGGCGACACGGAGCTGAAACTGGCCACCACCGTCTCCGGCTTTCTCGGAAAGCAGATGGAGTCATAAAACCGCCCCGCCCGGACCATTCGCCGCGAGACGGCTCTGCCAAGTAAAGCCCGCGCTCTTTCCAGTGAAAAGAGCGCGGGCTTTATCGCTTATGTACGGCCGCTTAACCCGTTCGTTTCCTCCAAGATAATACATAGAGAACCCCGCCTGCTTTTTCAAACGCGCATAAAAGAGTTTGCTTAATCACTCAAAACTCTAACACAAATCGCCTGATCTTCAAACAAATCATCAAACATCTTTCATAATAATGAAACTTTCTTCGTTTATTTCAAAACTTTGTTTGCTTATTTCGATTGCTTTTTTGCTTTTTTCGTGTTATTGTTGGTTTAACGCGGAGGTGAGCAAAATGCTGCCAAACGAATTGGTCGAACTGGCCGATCTCATCCGGGCCAGAAAAGCGGGGGCACAGACCGTTGAAGTGAAGGCCGCGAACAAGGGCTCCCCCAGGAATTTGCGGGACACCCTCTCCAGCTTCTCCAACCAAGACGCCGGAGGCACGATCGTGTTCGGCCTGGACGAGAGCGCTGATTTTGAGCCCGTTGGGATCTATAGCGCCCAGGAGCTGCAAAAGCACGTGACGGAGCAGTGCAATCAGATGGCCCCTCCTGTCCGCGCCGTTTTTACCTTTGCGGAATATCATGGCGTGCTGCTCTGCTCGGCCGAAATACCCGCCGCTGAGCTGTCGGAGCGGCCCTGTTATTACGCGGGCGCGGGACGGCAGCAGGGTTCATTCGTGCGTGTCGGAGAGGCGGACCTCCACATGACCGACTATGAGATCTATTGTTATGAGGCGTTCCGTCGGCACCTCCATGACGACGAGCGCCCCGTTGAAAGGGCTACAGCGGTTACGCTCGATAAAAATTTGGTGGACGAGTATATCCGCGGCCGCCGGAAGGACCGCCCCGGCTTCAGCAAGCTTGGCGCCGACCAGACCTACGAAATGCTGAACATCACCCGGAGCGGCACTCCCACGATAGCCGCCATCATGAACATGGGCATCTATCCCCAGGGATATTTCCCGCAGCTCGGCATCACGGCCATCGTGGTGCCCGGCAAAGAGAACGGCGAGGTGGCCGAGGACCACGCCCGGTTCCTTGACAACAAGCGGATAGAGGGAACGATCTATACCATGGTCGCCGAAGCCATGCAGTTTTGCCTGCGGAACATGAAGACGCGGACCATCATAGACCCCGCCACGGGCGTCCGTACCGACCGGATGGAATACCCGCCGGACGCCATCCGCGAGGCAGTCCTGAACGCGCTCATACACCGGGACTACAGCTTTTACACGGAAGGCACGCCCGTGCAAATAGATTTCTTTTCTGACCGTCTGGAGATACACAGCCCCGGCAGCCTGTACGGGCGGATGACGGTGGAACAGCTGGGTATTGCCAAAATGGACCTGCGCAATCCCACGCTGGCAGTCATGGCCGAGGCCATCACGGGTTCTGAAAACCGCTATTCCGGTATCCCCACGATGCGCAGAGAGCTCGCCGCCTACGGTCTGCCCGCTCCGGTATTTGAAAACCGCCGGAACGAGTTTGTCGTGACATTCTTTAACACGCCGGTCGGGGAACAGCATCCGCAGGAACAGCCGCAAAACACCGCTGCAAAAGCGGCCTCCTTGTTGGAGTTCTGCAAAACGCCCCGCAGCCGCCAGGAGATCACGGCATATCTCGGCATAAAGACTGCCTACTATGCCATGCGGCACCACGTCCAGCCTCTCCTGGAGAGCGGACAGCTGGCCATGGTCAGCCCCGAGCATCCCCGCAGCAGGAATCAAAAGTATTATACGGTGAGCAAATAATTCTTTTGCGCAAAAGTGCCTCCCCCGACCAAACCGGTCAGGGGAGGCGTTATCTGTGCGCGCTGTGTATTTCCCCTATCGTTCTTACAGCGCGCTCACAGCGCGTTTTTCGGGCAGTTTTTAACGCATTCAAAGCAGAGGATACATTCCGTTCCGTTGCGCCGTCCTCGGGAATCGTCCAGCATGTCCACGTCCATAGGGCATACGCGCCTGCACTTGCCGCAGGACACACATTTGCTTTTGTCACAGGTTATCCGGAGCAGGGCAAAATAGCTCATCGGCTTCAAAAACACCGTGATGGGGCAGATGTATTTGCAAAACGCCCGGTTGTCCTCAAACCAAAATGCCAGCGCGATACCTACGGCATAGTAAAGCGCATTTCCAACGATAAAGGACCAGAACATGATCCTCTCCATATTGCCCACGCGGGCCAGAAACAGCGCCGCCACGAACACCAGTGACAGCGCAAACATGATATACCGTATCCAGCCCAGTCTTTTCCGGGGCTGCTGCGGCACTTTATAGGGGAGAAAGTCCAGCACCATCGCGGTCCAGCAGGCATAGCCGCACCATCCCCGGCCAAATATCAGCGGCCCAAATATTTTGGCCACAGCATAGTGGATCGTCGCCGCCTCGAACACGCCGGTAAAAAGATAGTACCAAAATCCCTCTATCTGCATATT
>CANRNA010000163.1 GCA_947631805.1 uncultured Oscillospiraceae bacterium
GTGAAGGTGAAGGCCTGCACCCACGTGAAAAAGAGCGAGAAGCTCCTGTGCTTCACCCTGGACGACGGCACCGGCACCGACAGGCAGATACTGTCCGGCATCGCCAAGTGGTATGAGCCGGAGCAGCTGGTGGGCAAGACCCTGGTGGCCATCGTGAACCTGCCCCCCAGGAAGATGATGGGCCTGGCCTCCAACGGCATGCTCATCTCCGCCGTCCACAGGGAGCAGGGCGAGGAAAAGCTCAACCTCATCGTGGTGGACGACGCCATCCCCGCCGGGGCGAAGCTCTGCTGACGCGGGCAGCCATAGCATAATTGAAAGGACCCTCCCATATCTTTGTAACAAAAGAGCGTGGGAGGGTTTTTGATGGCATACGAGGGAAAGCAGGCGGCGCCGCTGCCAGCCCATAAGCTGACCATGGATGACTGCCGGAGCCTTTGGATGACCGGCGTGGAAGAGGTGGAGAGCTTCGACGAGGAGCTGGTGGCCGTGCGCACGTCCAAGGGCCTGCTCCTGGTCCGGGGCGTGTCCTTGAAGGTGGATAAGCTGGAGAAGACCAGCGGGGAGCTGAACATCTCCGGCCAGGTGACCAGCCTGGACTATGAGGACACCAGCCCCCGGGGCGGGTTCTGGTCCCGGCTGTTCCGGTAATGGAGCTCCCGGCGCGCACACAGTTCATAGAGGCGGGGTGGTTCCTCCTGCTGGGAGCGGGTCTCGGCCTGTTATTCGACATCCTGGGCGGGGCCAGGGACCGGGCCCGCCTGAGCGCATGGGCGGGGGACGGGCTTTTCGCCCTGGCGACGGTCTGGGCCCTGTTTCTGGGGAGCATGGCCACGCTGGAGGGGCGGCCCCGGCTGTATATGGCCCTGTTCGCCCTGGGCGGGCTGGCCCTGTGGCGGAAGGCGGTCTCCCCGGTCACGCGGCCCGCCTTTGCCGCCCTGTGGGGAAAAGCGGCCCGGGGAGCGGCTTTTTTGACCCGGCCGCTGGGCCGTGGGGCGGATTTTTTGAAAAAACAGGGCAAAAGGCTCTTTTCAAATGGCCAAAAATGGTTTACAATAATAGGCGAACGTTGGAGACTTACCCTCCGGAACAGGAAAGGAGAGAGACGCCGTGAAGCTGCGCCGGGCAAGCTGGCTCACACTGCTGGTGATCGCGGGAATGGCCGCGTACGCGTGTATCGCCCTGATGAATATGCGGACAAAGGTGGCGGCGGCCAGCGAGACGGAGGCGGAGCTGCGCCAGAAGGTGGAGGAGATACAGGAGGAAAACGCCGCCCTGCAGTACGCCATCGACAACCAGTACGACGAAAAGACCATCGAGGACATCGCCCGGGATAAGCTGGGCCTGGTCCTGCCGGAAGAGAAGATATTCTACGACGCGGGCAGCTGACCGCGTGAGGGAGAAAAAAGCTCGGGAGACGCCGCGGAGGCGTCTCCCGATGTTTGCGTTCTGGGGCGTTCATTTCCGGCGGATGTTGGAGGAGATACCGCCGAGCGCGGCGGCGGCCTCCATGCTGAGCATCTCCCGGCGGGCCATATCGGCCAGGCTCACCATGCCCACCAGCCGGTCCCCGTCGGTCACCGGTATGCGCCGGACCTGCTCCCGGCCCATGGCGGCGGCGGTCTTGTCCACGTCGTCGCCGGGGCCGCAGGTGAGGATGCCCCGGCTCATGATCTCCCGGAGCATGGTGTCCGCCGGGTCCAGGTCCAGGGCGATGCACCGGGTGACGATGTCCCGGTCCGTCACCACCCCCCGCAGGCGGCCCGTGTCGTCGCACACAGGCAGGGCGCCCAGGTTGTGGCGCTTCATGAGCCGGGCGGCGGCCGTCACCGGCTCCTTCTGGCCAACGGAGATGACGTGGCCGGACATGATATCTTCTACTTTCATTTTCTGCCCCCTCGTGTTATACTTCTAGCTGCCGCGGGCAGCTATGTAGACCGGGGGTCACGCGCCCACCCTGGCGGCCAGGGCGGGGCCGACGGCGTCGGCGAACAGCTCCACCGCCGTGATGGCCTCCTGGAGGGTGTTGCCGGTGGTGCCCACCTCCATGAGCAGGCTCCCCGCCGTCATCTGCTGGTTGTACCGGTACTGGCATAAAATGGTGGGCCGCATGAGGTGGGGATAACGCTGCTCCACTAAGCCTTGGAGGCTCATGGCCAGGCTCAGGTTGTCCTCCCAGTGGGGATAGCTCAGATTGGTGTCCGAGCCCATGACGAACATGATCTGGGCCGCGTCGGGCTGGACCTGGTCGGAGACGGTCTTGTATATCATCTCGTCGTCTCCCAGGGCGTCCCGGTGCAGGTCGATGACCATGCCTATGCCGGGGTCCTCCGCCAGATAGGACTGTATGGCCTCGGCGCTGCGGGCGTAGGAGCCGTTGTAGCTGGGGTAGTCGTACAGCCCCTCGTCCACCAGCACCCGCAGGCCGTAGCTCTCCAGGGCGTCGGCCAGGGCCCGGCCCACCCGGACCACGTTGCAGGCGGTGTCCGTGGTGCGGAAGTCCCCCACGGCCTGGTATTGGTCCTCCCCGTCGGGGGTGTAGGCCTCCGTGCCGTGGGTATGTATGATGAGTATCTGATAGCCGCTCTCCGGCAGCGTCACCGCCGGGGGCTTTGCCATAAGGGCGGAGCCGTCCACGGTGTAGCCGGTCTCGTTGCGAAGCGGGCTGGAGGAGGTGATGGTGGTGGAGACCACCTCCACATCCGGGCTCCAGGGGTCCTCCACCGCCGGGCGGGCGCTCTCCGCCGTGGGCGTGGGCGCCGCTGTGGGGGCCTCGGTGGGCTCCGGGGCGGGGGGCGTCCCGACGCCGCCGGTATGGGCGTGGGAAGGCGCCGCCGTGACCGCCTCCGGGGCGGAGGAGACAGCGGGCTCCTCCGTGGGCGCGGCTGAGGGCGCTGCCGTGGGCGCGAGCACCGCCGCCGCGGGCAGGGTGACGGCCGGTACGGCCCCGGAGGGAGAGGGCGCGGCGTCCCGGTCGGCTGTCCGGGGCAGGATGGCCGCCGCGGGCATGTCCGCCTCCCGGACGGGGATGACGCCGGACAGCACCCCCAGCAGCACGAAGCAGACCCCCAGCAGCACGACGGTAAAGGCTTTGAATTTCAAAAGACGGCCCCCTTTCGGGCTTGCGTATATACTGGTAACAGTGAAGTATATGCGCCGTTTTCCAAAAATATGCCGCCTGGCGAAAAATTTTTTGAAGGAGACAACATAAAAAATGGAAGTGACCTATGAACCCAAGGGCGTATGCTCCCGGCTGATGCACATTGTGGAAGAAGATGGCATCATCAAAAGTGTAGAGGTGGTGGGGGGATGCAGCGGAAATCTCCAGGGTATCACCCGCCTGGTGGAGGGAATGCCTGTGAAGGAGGCCATATCCCGCCTGGAGGGCATACACTGCGGCAGCAAGCCCACATCCTGCCCGGATCAGCTTGCGAAGGCTCTGAAAGCGTTGACATAATAGAACGAAAAATTTTGGATTTTGTAGACATAACCTATATTATGGCGTGCGTTCTGCGGTCATTTTTTTGGAAATAACTGTCGATTTTTCGGATTGATGGAAATAACTTCCAACGAATGACCACAAGATATTGCAAACGATTTGGAGAAAAGACGGAGGCAAAACACAAGTTCTTGTGGGTTTGGAAGTCCTTCCAATTTGAAAAGCCGTCTTTTTAACACAATGCCGATTGCGTTGAACGATTCCTTTTCGTTATAATATAATTACCAAAAATGAATTTTGGGGTCCCAGCCCCTGCAATTTTGGTATTGATACGAAAGGGAGGCGTCGTAAATGAGTTGTCGATTCCTGGCGAAGATAGCGGCGGTCGTGTGCGCGGTGTGTATCGCCATGGCTGTGATGAGCCAGACCGTTTTTGCAAGAGATGATTCGCTGGACGCAGCGGAGCTTCCCGCCCAGCCGGAGGCCACTCTGGTGGTCCTGGACGGCGAAGGCGTGTCCCCCTCCCCGGAGGTGACGGACAATCGCCAGACCCTGCCGCTGTACATCGGCCAGGAGAAGGCGGGCGAGTGCTCCATGGTCAACGGGGAGCCCTACATGGGCGTGAGCGCCTTCTGCAAGGCCATCGGCCTGAACGGCCAGATCATCGACTATGGCAGCGCCCTGTCCCTGTCGGCCAACGGCATGTGGATGACCGCCCAGGCGGGGCAGGAGTACTTTATATGCAACGACCGGTATCTTTATGTGGATAACGGCGTGCAGGATATGGACGGGGCCCTGGCCCTGCCGGTGGAGGCGCTCATCAAGTGCGCGGGTCTGACCGGCTACTGGGACCGGGTCCAGTGGCGCCTGACGCTGGAGGACGGGGAGCCCACCCCTCTGGAGCTGGGGGAGACCTATTATGACGAGACGGACCTCTACTGGCTCAGCCGGATGATCTG
>CANRNA010000164.1 GCA_947631805.1 uncultured Oscillospiraceae bacterium
GGCACCATCGGCGCGGGGAGCGTGCTCATGCCCTTCGGCGGCGAGACCCAGACCACCCCGGCCCAGGCCATGGCGGCCCTGCTGCCGGTGCTGCCGGGGCAGACGACCGAGCAGGCCAGCGTCATGGCCTGGGGCTGCGATGCGGACCGGATGACCGTGGACCCCTACGCCGGGGCCATGGACAGCGTGGTCACATCCCTGACCAAGATCGTGGCGGCGGGGGCGGACTACAGGGCCGCCTACCTGACGCTCCAGGAATTTTTCGAGAAGCTCCGGGACAATCCGGAGCGCTGGGGCAAGCCTTTTGCCGCGCTGCTGGGGGCCCTGGAGGCACAGCTGGACTACGGCTGCGCCGCCATCGGCGGCAAGGACTCCATGTCCGGCTCGTTTATGGATAAGGATGTGCCCCCCACGCTCATCTCCTTCGCCATCGCCCCCATCCAGGCCGGGGATGTGCTCTCCCCCGAGTTCAAAGAGGCGGGCCATCCGGTGTATGTGTTCGGCGGCGACATGCCGGAGAACACGAAGGCCGCCTGGGAGGCATTCCATGCTCTGGCCCAACAGGGCAGGGTGAAGGCGGCCTGGGCCGTGGAGGAGAGCGTCGCCGAGGCGGTGATGAAGATGTCCTTCGGCAACCGGATCGGGTTCAAGGCCAACGAAGAAATGACGGGAGACATGTGGCACATCCCCTTTTACGGGGCCATCGTGGCCGAGTTGACGGGGGATACCGACTGCCCCTATGCCCGGCGCGTGGGCATCACCGCATCCGAGCCGGTCATCGACCTGGGAGAGGACAGCGCCCCCATCGAGGAGCTGCTGGCCCTGAATGAGGGCGTGCTGGAGGACGTGTATCCCACCCGGACCTGGGAGAGCGGCGCCGTGGAGGCGTTCACCTTTGCCGCGTCGGAGCGGACAGCCCCGGCGGTGAAGCACGCCAGGCCCAGGGCCCTCATCCCCGTGTTCCCAGGGACCAACTGCGAGTACGACACCGCCCGTGCTGTGGAATCCGCCGGGGGCGAGGCGGAGATGCTGGTGGTGCGAAACCTCAGCGCCTCGGACACCGCCCGCAGCATCGAGCGGGTGGCCCAGGCCATCGAGCGGGCCCAGATGATCGTGCTGCCCGGCGGCTTCTCCGGCGGCGACGAGCCGGAGGGCAGCGCCAAGTTCATCGCCGCCTTCTTCCGGGGCGGCCCGGTCCGGGAGCGGGTCACGGAGCTCCTGGAGCGGCGGGACGGGCTGATGCTGGGCATCTGCAACGGGTTCCAGGCCCTCATCAAGCTGGGGCTGGTGCCCTTTGGAAAGATCGTGGACACGGACGAGAGCTGCCCCACATTGAGCTACAACACCATAGGCCGCCACCAGTCCCGCATCGTGCGGACCCGTGTGGCCTCCAATAAGTCCCCCTGGCTGGCGGCGACGAGGCCCGGCGAGGTGTATTCCGTGCCCATCTCCCACGGGGAGGGGCGGTTCCTGGCCTCGGAGGAGCTGGTGCGAAAGCTGGCGGAAAACGGCCAGATCGCCACCCAGTATGTGGACCTTGATGACGTGCCCTCCATGGACACGGACCACAACCCCAACGGCTCTGTCTATGCTATCGAGGGCATCACCTCTCCCGACGGGCGGGTCCTGGGAAAAATGGGCCACTCCGAGCGGATCGGGGCGGGGCTGTATAAGAATGTGCCCGGACGGTACGACATGGGCGTGTTCCGGTCCGCCGTCCGCTATTTCCGGGGAGACTGAGCGAAAGCAGGAGGGCTATATGCCCTTATCACATCAACATCGTATATATAAAAAGGAGGACTCTTATGACCGATATCGAGATCGCCCAGGCGTGTAAAATGGAGCCCATCACCGCCATCGCGGCCAGGGCAGGGGTGGAGGAGAAGTATCTGGAGCCCTATGGCAAATATAAGGCCAAGGTGGACTACGCCCTGCTGGACGAGAGCAGCCGCCCCGACGGCAAGCTCATTCTGGTGACGGCCATCACCCCCACCCCCGCCGGAGAGGGGAAGACCACCACCAGCATCGGCCTGGCGGACGGCATGCGCCGCATCGGCAAAAACGCCGTGCTGGCCCTGCGGGAGCCCTCTCTGGGCCCGGTGTTCGGGGTCAAGGGCGGCGCGGCCGGAGGCGGCTATGCCCAGGTGGTGCCCATGGAGGACATCAACCTCCACTTCACCGGCGACTTTCACGCCATCGGCGCGGCCAATAACCTGCTGGCTGCTATGCTGGACAATCATATCTACCAGGGCAACGCCCTGCATATCGACCCCAAGTCCGTCACCTGGAAGCGGTGCGTGGACATGAACGACCGGCAGCTGCGCCATGTCATCGACGGCATAGGCGGCAAGGTCAACGGCGTGCCCCGGGAGGACGGGTACGACATCACCGTGGCCACGGAGATCATGGCGGTGTTCTGTCTGGCGGCCTCCATCCACGATCTGAAGGAGCGGCTGGGCCGCATCGTGGTGGCCTATACCTACGACGGCGCGCCGGTGACGGCCAAGGACCTGAAGGCCGTGGGGGCGATGGCGGCCCTTTTGAAGGACGCCCTCAAGCCCAATCTGGTCCAGACGCTGGAGGGGACCCCGGCCTTCGTCCACGGGGGACCCTTCGCCAACATCGCCCACGGGTGCAACTCCCTGCTGGCGACGAGAATGGCCATGCGCCTGGCGGATTACACCGTCACGGAGGCGGGCTTCGGCGCGGACCTGGGGGCGGAGAAGTTTTTGGATATCAAGTGCCGCTACGGCGGCCTTACCCCCTCGGCCGTGGTGGTGGTGGCCACCATCCGGGCGCTGAAAATGCACGGGGGCCTGGCCAAAAATGAGCTGGGCCGGGAGGACCTGGCCGCGCTGGAGCGGGGCATGCCCAATCTGCTGCGCCATGTGTCCAATATCAAAAATGTCTACGGCCTGCCCTGTGTGGTGGCGGTCAACCGCTTCCCCACGGATACGGACGCGGAGGTGGAGCAGGTCATCGCCAGCTGTGCGCGGCTGGGGGTGAAGGCCGTGCTGGGGGACTTCTGGGCCAAGGGCGGCGCTGGCGCCACGGACCTGGCCGCGGAGGTGGTCCGGCTGTGCGAGGAAGAGGAGCCCCGCTTCCGGTTCAGTTATGAGCTGAACGCGCCTCTGGGAGAGAAGATAGAGGCCGTGGTGAAAAAGGTCTACGGGGGCGCGGGGGTGAATATCCTCCCGGCAGCCCAAAAGCAGATCGACCGGCTCACGGAGCTGGGCTTCGGCGGCCTGCCCGTGTGCATCGCCAAGACGCAGTACAGCTTTTCTGACGACCCGGCCCTGCTGGGAGCGCCGGAGGGCTTCACCGTCACAGTGCGGCAGGTGAAGGTGTCTGCGGGAGCGGGCTTCGCCGTGGTGCTCACCGGCGACATCATGACCATGCCCGGCCTGCCCCGGGTGCCAGCCGCCGAGAAGATAGACGTGGACGACAAGGGCGTCATCTCCGGCCTGTTCTGACAGGATAACGGCGCTTCCCATACCGCCTCCGCCCGCGGGAGCGGAGGCGGTATGAGGGACGCGTCGGCGCATATCGGGCCGGAGAAGGTCATAGGATGTACCAAGATCATGGCGGGGGTATATCCAGTGAACAAGATCAAATCGATACTGAAGAAACACCGCAGGCTATTGGGGCCCCTGGCCCTGGTGCTTGCGGTGGCGGCTATATTCTGGGTGGTGAACAGCCCGGCCATCGTTGGGGTGTCCGCCTCGGCCCGGGAGCTGCCCGTCTACTGCGTGCAGCGGGACAACAAGGCCGTGAGCCTCACCTTTGACGCCGCGTGGGGCAACGAGGACACCCAAAAGCTCATTGACATACTGGGCAAATACGGGGTGAAGGCTACATTCTTCCTGGTGGGGGAGTGGGTGGACAAATACCCGGAGAGCGTGCGGGCGCTGTACGAGGCGGGAATGGAGATAGGCAACCACTCGGACACCCATCCCCATCTGGCGAAGCTGTCGGAAAAGCAGATCATCGACGAGGTCAGCCTGTGCAGTGGCAAGATCGAGGCCATCACCGGCGACGAGGTGGAGCTGTTCCGGTGCCCTTATGGGGAGTATGACGACCAGGTGGTGACCACGTTGCGGGGCATGGGCCTCCAGCCCATCCAATGGGATGTGGACTCCCTGGACTGGAAGGACCTGAGCGCGGGAGAGATATGCAAGCGGGTGACCGGAAAGGTGACAGGCGGGAGCATCGTGCTGTTTCATAACGCGGCCAAGCATACGCCGGAGGCCCTGCCGGAGATCATCGAATTCTTGCTGCGGGAGGGCTATGAGATCGTACCGGTGTCGGAGCTGCTGCTCACAGGGGAGTACGACATCGACAACACCGGCCGGATGATACCCAGCACAGGCGCGTGAA
>CANRNA010000165.1 GCA_947631805.1 uncultured Oscillospiraceae bacterium
ATCCTGCTGCCGCTCATGTACGTGTCCATGGGCCACATGCTGTGGAACTGGCCCCTGCCGGGCTTCCTGGCGGGCAACCACGTGTCCATGGGCATCTATGAGCTGGTGCTCACGGCCCTGGTGATGGTCATCAACCAGAAGTTTTTCGTCTCCGGCTTCCAGGCCCTGTGGCGGCGAGCCCCCAACATGGACAGCCTGGTGGCCCTGGGGGCGGCGGCGGCCTTCTCCTACAGCCTGTGGGCCCTGTTCGCCGCCAGCTCCGCCATGATGGAGGGCGGGCCCGAGGCAGCCATGCCCTATATGGACGAATACTACTTCGAGAGCGCGGCCACCATCCTCACCCTCATCACCGTGGGCAAGACCCTGGAGGCCCGGAGCAAGGGTCGGACCACCGACGCGCTGAAGAGCCTGATGAAGCTGGCCCCCAAGACCGCCGTCGTCCTCCGGGCCGGGGCGGAGGTCACCGTGCCCGTGGAGCAGGTGGCTGCCGGGGACGAGTTCGTCGTCCGTCCGGGGGAGAACATCCCCGTGGACGGCGTCATCCTGGAGGGCTCCGGCGCGGTGGATGAGTCCACCCTCACCGGCGAGAGCATCCCCGTGGACAAGGGGCCGGGCAGCGCCGTCTCGGCGGGCACCCTGAACCAGTCCGGGTTCATCCGCTGCAAGGCCACACGGGTGGGGCAGGACACCACCCTGTCCCAAATCATCCAGATGGTCAGCGACGCCGCCGCCACCAAGGCCCCCATCGCCAAGGTGGCCGACAAGGTGTCCGGCGTGTTCGTCCCGGCGGTCATCGCCGTGGCCCTCGCCGCCGCGGCGGGCTGGCTCATCGCCGGGCAGACGCCGGGCTTCGCCCTGGCCAGGGGCATATCCGTGCTGGTGATAAGCTGTCCCTGCGCCCTGGGTCTCGCCACGCCGGTGGCCATCATGGTGGGCAGCGGCATGGGTGCGAAAAACGGCGTGCTGTTCAAGACCGCCGCCTCCCTGGAGGAGACGGGCCGGGCCCAGATCGTGGTCCTGGACAAGACCGGCACCATCACACGGGGCGAGCCCCAGGTGACCGACATCCTCCCGGCGGCGGGCGTGACGGAGAGCGGGCTTCTGTCCATGGCTTACGCCCTGGAGCAAAAGAGCGAGCATCCCCTGGCTCGGGCCGTCAACGACCGGGCCCAGGCCCAGGGCGTTACCGCCCCGCCGGTGGAGGACTTCCGGGCCCTGCCCGGCAACGGTCTGACCGCCCGGCTGGACGGGGCGGCCCTGTCCGGAGGCAGCCTGGACTTCATCCGCTCCCTGGCCCCCGTGCCCCAGGACATGGAGGCCGCCTCCCAGCGCCTGGCGGAGCAGGGCAAGACGCCCCTGTTCTTCGTCCGGGACGGGGCCCTTCTGGGGCTCATCGCCGTGGCGGACGTGATAAAGGAGGACAGCCCCCAGGCCATCCGGGAGCTGCAAAACATGGGCATCCGGGTGGTCATGCTCACCGGCGACAACCAGCGCACCGCCCAGGCCATCGGGGCCCAGGCGGAGGTGGACCGGGTCATCGCCGGGGTCCTCCCCGACGGGAAGGAGAGCGTCATCCGCCAGCTGAAGCAGGCCGGGAAGGTCATCATGGTGGGCGACGGCATCAACGACGCCCCCGCCCTCACCAGCGCGGACATCGGCGTCGCCATCGGCGCGGGCACGGACGTGGCCATCGACGCGGCGGACGTGGTGCTGATGAAGAGCCGCCTGACGGACGTGCCCGCGGCCATTCGCCTCAGCCGGGCCACCCTGCGCAACATCCACGAGAACCTGTTCTGGGCGTTCATATACAACACCATCGGCATCCCCCTGGCGGCGGGCCTGTTCGTGGGCCTGGGCCTGACCATGAACCCCATGTTCGGCGCGGCGGCCATGAGCCTGTCCAGCTTCTGCGTGGTGACCAACGCCCTGCGGCTGAACCTGTTCAAAATGCACGACCCCCGGCACGACCGCCCCCGTGCGGCCCTGCCGGATGGCGTAGATATCCCCATCCCAGCGAATAATCCGGAAAAGGAGAGCAATACCATGGAAAAGACGATGAAGATCGAAGGCATGATGTGCGGCCACTGCGAGGCCCGGGTGAAGAAGGCCCTGGAGGCCGTCCCCGGCGTCCAGCAGGCCCAGGTGAGCCACACCGAGGGCTCCGCCGTCGTCACCCTGTCCGCCCCGGTGGAGGACGCGGCGCTGAAAAAGGCGGTGGAGGACCAGGATTACCAGGTGCTGGACATCCATTGACCGCGAAAAGGACGCGCTCCGCCGGGGCGCGTCCTTTTCTTTTCCTCCGTTGGAAGTATCTTCAAATCCGTGTTATGTAACTCGCCCTACAGATTATTGTATGCAACTTGCCCGTTTTGCCCCAAGATATGGTCCTCTCCCCCCACCTACTTGCTATTTTGGGGCAAATGTGGTATGATTTTGTGGGAATTGTCCCCCAGGAGGCATATATCAATGGCCCGTAACAAACGGAAAAGAGAGCCGGTCTACCTGTCGCCCGGACAGAAGCTGCTGCTCACGGCGGTGCTTCTGATCGTGCTGGGGCTGTGCAGCACCATGTTCCTGGACCTCCGGGCCCTGGTGGCCGGGCCGAACATGACCGACGACCCCGCTGCCTGGACCGACCCCATCACCGCCTATGTCATGGTGGGCGAGGGCGAGCTCACCGCCCCGTTTTACAACGAGGGCCTTGCGGTGATGAGCGATCTCGGCCGGGGCACCACCCTGCTTCTCAAGAGCTGGGAGCCCTTCGTCACCGAGTCCGGCGAGGAGTATTACCTGGCCAGCGCGAAGGACCAGGTGGGCTACATCGCCTGCTCCAACGTCACCGACGACCAGTCCGACCTGATGCAGGAGACCCAGGTCTATGTCCGCGCCACGGTGGACCTGCTGGAGACCGCCGACGGTCTCACCCTGGGTCCCCTGGCCCAGAAGGGCACCCTGCTGCGGGTGATGGGCTACGACTACTTCAAGGACGACGGCACCGTGAACATGTATCACGTGCGCATGGGCGAGGAGACCGGCTGGATACAGTCCGAGTACGTGGTGCTGGACTACGGCGACTCCATGGCCCACTGGGACGAGGAGTACACCTACACCGACCACGTCTGGCGGGGCGACAGCTGGGGCGGCGGCGACGCGGCGACCCTGGACTACTGGCCCCATGAGAAGGGCGACTTCGCCGACGAGGGCAACGCCATGCCCGAGGACGTGTACGCCCTGTACATACCCGCCAGCGACCTGCGGGCGGAGGTCATCCCTGATTACCTGGCCCTGACCGAGGGCACCGCCATCAACACCTTCGTCGTCACCATCGACGACGGCGGCGTGCTGGCCTTCGCCTCGGAGGTGTACAAGGAATACGGCCTGCTGGATTCGCACCACGTGGTGGGCTCCATAGAGAGCTGCAACGAGGCCATCCAGATGCTCAAGGACGCGGGCTTCTACGTGGTGGGCCGCATCAGCACCTTCAGCGACGCCGTCCTTGCCCAGGACCGGCCCGACTGGGCCATCACCGACCTGGCCGGACTGCCCAAGCAGATGAGCAGCACCTACTGGCCCAGCGCCTACTGCCGGGACGTGTGGGAGCTGAAGGTCGCCTTCGCCGTGGAGGCCGTGGAGGCCTTCGGCCTGAACGAGATACAGTTCGACTACGTCCGTTTCCCCGACTTCATCCAGAGCTATGAAAAAGAGGGCTCTGTGGACCTAAAAAACACCTATAACGAGTCCAAGGCCGAGGCCATCCAACGGTTTTTGACCTACGCCTGCGACATCCTCCATGAGCACAATGTGTACGTGGGGGCGGACCTGTTCGGCGAGACCTCCAACACCTACGTGGCCGCCTACGGCCAGTACTGGCCCGCCATCAGCAACGTGGTGGACGTGATAAGCGGCATGCCCTATCCGGACCACTTCGGCTCCTATTATATGAATGACCGCCTGTTCGTGCCCTATAAGAACCCCTACCGGACCCTGTACAACTGGGCCGTGCTGGTCGCCGACAGGCAGCTGGAGTGCGCCACCCCCGCCGTGGTGCGCACCTGGCTCCAGACCTGGGACGACGCCAGCTACCCTTATGACGGCCTGGCCATCAAGCGGGAGATATTGGGGCTGTACGACGCCTCCATCACCGGCGGCTATATGCTCTGGCACGGCCTGGGCTCCCTGGTGGTGGCCGAGGACCTGGTGGGCGCCGTGGAGCACGATTACCGGACCCTCTATGAGGAGGCCAAGGCCGAACATCAGCTCCTGTCCGATTACATGGGCGTGCCCACCACCGACGAGGTGGCGGAGTAGCCCTCCCCCGCGCCGCAATATACCAACAACGCTCTCAAGGCCCTGCCCCTGAGAGCGTT
>CANRNA010000166.1 GCA_947631805.1 uncultured Oscillospiraceae bacterium
TGTCAGCCCATGGTGGTCAACCACATCAAGGGCCGGATGGCCCTGGCCCACAACGGCAACCTGGTCAACTCCGGGGAGCTGCGAAAGGCTCTGGAGCTGCAAGGGTCCATTTTCCACTCCTCCAGCGACACGGAGGTCATCTCCTACGTCATCACCAAGGAGCGGCTCACCGCCCCCTCCATCGAGCAGGCGGTGAATCAGGCGATGTTCCTGATAAAGGGGGCATACTCCATGGTGGTGATGAGCCCGTCCAAGCTGCTGGCGGTCCGGGACGAGAACGGCTTCCGGCCCCTGTGCTACGGCCAGCGGGAGGACGGGGCATGGGTGGTGGCGTCGGAGACCTGCGCCCTGGAGGCGGTCAACGCCCGGTTCGTCCGGGACATAGAGCCGGGGGAGATCGTGGTGTTCTCCGCCGACGGGGTCCAGTCCATCCGGGACCACTGCGGCAAGGCGCCGAAAAAGACGTGTATATTTGAGTATATCTACTTCGCCCGCTCCGACTCGGTGATGGACGGCGTCAGCGTCCATGAGGCCAGGGTCCGGGCCGGGGAGCGGCTGGCCGCCTGCCACCCGGCGGAGGCGGACGTGGTCATCGGCGTGCCCGACTCGGGGCTGGACGCGGCGCTGGGCTACGCCCGGTCGTCCGGCATCCCTTATGGCGTGGGCTTCATCAAAAACCGCTACATCGCCCGGACCTTCATCGCTCCGGGGCAGACCACACGGGAGGACATGGTGCGCATCAAGCTCAACCCGGTGGCCAGCGTGGTCCGGGGCAAGCGTGTGGTGGTGGTGGACGACTCCATCGTCCGGGGCACCACCAGCGCCCGGTTCGTGGGGCTGCTCCGGGAGGCGGGCGCCGCCCAGGTGCACATGCGCATATCCGCCCCGCCGTTTTTGAACCCCTGCTACTACGGCACGGACATCGACTCGCGGGAAAACCTCATCGCCTGCCATCACACGGTGGAGGAGACGGCGGCCATCATCGGGGCGGACAGCCTGGGGTATCTGCCGGTGGAGGAGCTGCCCTGCCTGCTGGGCGGGCCGGGATGCGCCGGGTTCTGCGACGCCTGCTTCACCAACGACTACCCCACCATGATACCGAAAAACAGCGCCAAGAGCCGCTTTGAGTACAAGATCAGCGAAGGGAGAGGACGGGATGCCTAAAGACAGCTTTTCCGCCAGCTATGCCGCCGCGGGGGTGGATATCACCGCCGGGTACAGGGCCGTGGAACTGATGAAAGAACACATCGCCCGGACCGTCATCCCCGGGGTCATAGGGGACGTGGGCGGCTTCGGGGGGCTGTTCATGCCCCAGCTGGCCGGGATGAAGGCGCCGGTGCTGGTGTCCGGCACCGACGGGGTGGGCACCAAGATACGCCTGGCTCAGCGGCTGGGCATACACGACACCATCGGCATCGACTGCGTGGCCATGTGCGCCAACGATGTGGTGTGCTGCGGGGCCAGGCCCCTGTTTTTCCTGGACTACATCGCCTGCGGCAGGAACGTGCCCGAGCGGGTGGCCGCCATCGTGGCGGGTGTGGCCGAGGGATGCGTCCAGGCCGGGTGCGCCCTCATCGGCGGGGAGACCGCCGAGCACCCCGGCGTCATGCCCCCGGACGATTACGACCTGGCCGGATTCGTGGTGGGCATCGTGGACAGGGAGAAGATATTGGACAACAGCGCCATCCGGGAGGGGGACGTGATACTGGCCCTGCCCTCCAGCGGGGTCCACTCCAACGGCTTTTCCCTGGTGCGGAAGGTGTTCGACATCGACCGGGAGGACATCGCCGCCCCCTGCGCCGCCCTGGACGGGGCGCCCGTGGGCCAGACGCTGCTGACCCCCACAAGGATATATGTGAAGGCCGTGCTGGCGCTGACGGAGGCGGTCACGGTCAAGGGCGTGAGCCATATCACCGGGGGCGGCTTTTACGAGAACATCCCCAGGAGCATCCCCGAGGGACTGTCCGCCCGCATCGAGAAGGGGGCTGTCCGGACCCCAGTTATTTTCGACATCATCCGGCGGACCGGGAGCATCCCCGAGCGGGATATGTTCAACACCTTCAATATGGGGGTGGGCATGACCGTGGTGGTGAGCCCCGACGAGGCGGACCGGGCCCTGGAGGTGCTCAAAGCCAACGGGGAGGACGGGTATGTCCTGGGCCACATCGTCCGGGGCGGAGAGCGGGTGCAGCTATGGTGAAGACCCGTATCGCCGTGTTCGTGTCCGGGGGCGGCACCAATCTGCAGGCCCTGCTGGACGCCCAGGAGAGCGGAAAGCTCCCCTCGGGGCAGATCGTGCTGGTGGTGTCCAGCCAGCCGGGGGCTTACGCCCTGGAGCGGGCGAAAAAGGCCGGGGTGCCGTCTGTGGTGTGCTCCCGGCGGGAGCTGGGCAGCCAGGAGGCCTTTGAGGCCGCCATTTTGCGGGCCCTGGACCGGTACGGCGCGGAGATGATCGTGCTGGCCGGGTTCATGAGCATTTTGAGCAGGAGCTTCACCGAACGGTTCCCGGAGCGGATACTGAACGTACACCCGGCGCTGATACCCTCCTTCTGCGGCAAGGGGTTTTATGGGCTCCGCGTCCACCAGGCCGCGCTGGAGCGGGGAGTGAAGGTCACGGGGGCCACCGTGCATTTTGTCAACGAGATACCGGACGGGGGGCGCATCATCGCCCAGAAGCCCGTCATGGTGGAGGACGGAGACACGCCGGAGACATTGCAGCGGCGGGTCATGGAGCAGGCGGAGTGGATCATTCTGCCCCAGGCCGCGGAGATGGTCGCCGCGGACATCGCAAGGAGGAAAGAGCATGACTGAGCTGACAGCGTATCTGAGGGAACGGACCTATCCGGGCCGGGGCATCGCCCTGGGCCGGAGCGCCGACGGGAAGAAGGCCGTCATCGTCTACTTTATCATGGGCCGGAGCGTCAACAGCCGCAACCGGGTGTTCGTCCGGACGGAGGACGGCATCCGCACCCAGGCCCACGACCCGGCCAAGATGTCGGACCCCAGCCTGATCATCTACCACCCGGTGCGGACGGTCGGCCGGGGCACGGTGGTCACAAACGGGGACCAGACCGACACCATCCGGGACGCTCTGCTGGCGGGGCAGAGCTTCGCCGCCGCTTTGCGCACACGGGAATTTGAGCCGGACGGGCCCAACTGGACCCCCCGTATCTCCGGGCTGGCAGCCCCGGACGGGAGCTACAAGCTGTCCATTTTGAAGAGCCTGGACGGGGACCCGCGCTGCTGCTGCCGGTACTTTTTCGAGTACGACAGGCCCCAGGCGGGGATGGGCCACATCATCCACACCTATGCCGCCGACGGAGAGCCACTGCCCTCCTACCAGGGAGAGCCCGCCCCCGTGGGCATGGACGCGCCGGACGCGCCGGACGCGGCGAGCCTGGCGGAGCAGGTGTGGGCGGCCCTGAACGAGGACAACAAGGTGTCCCTGTACGTGTCCTATATTGACCTGGCCAGCGGGGAGCGGGACACGGTCATCGTCAACAAACACGACGCCTGAAAAGGAGCGGAGCAATGAAACAACTGGAACTGAAATATGGCTGCAACCCCAATCAGAAGCCCTCGAGCATCTTCATGGCCGACGGCCGGGACCTGCCTGTCCAGGTGCTGAACGGCAGACCGGGCTATATCAACTTCATGGACGCCTTCAACGCCTGGCAGCTGGTGAAGGAGCTGGCCGAGGCCACGGGCCTGCCCGCCGCCGCCAGCTTCAAGCATGTGTCCCCGGCGGGGGCCGCCGTGGGGAAGGCCCTGTCCCCCACGGACAGACAGATATACTTCGTGGACCGGTCGGCGGAGCTGAGCCCCATCGCCTGCGCCTATATCCGGGCCAGGGGGGCAGACAGGCTGTGCTCTTACGGGGACTGGGCGGCCCTTTCCGAGGTGTGCGACGAGGCCACGGCCCGGTATCTGAAGGACGAGGTGTCCGACGGCATCATCGCCCCCGGCTATGAGCAGGAGGCCCTGGCGATACTGAAGACGAAGAAAAAGGGCAATTACAACGTGGTCCAGATAGACCCGGCCTATATCCCCGCGCCCGAGGAGCGCAAGGACGTGTACGGCGTCACCTTCCAGCAGGGGCGGAACGATTACAGGGTCACGGAGGAGGCCTTCGCCAACATCGTGACGAAAAACAAGGACCTGCCCCCCCAGGCGGTCACCGACATGACCGTGGCCCTCATCACCCTCAAGTACACCCAGTCCAACTCCGTCTGCTACGTGAAGGACGGCCAGGCCATCGGCGTGGGCGCGGGCCAGCAGAGCCGCATCCACTGCACCCGCCTGGCGGGGAACAAGGCGGACAACTGGTATCTCAGGCA
>CANRNA010000167.1 GCA_947631805.1 uncultured Oscillospiraceae bacterium
TCGTCCGCCGCCGAGCGCAGGAAGGTCATGCCCGAGTGGGTGTGGGCGTTTTTGAAGCCGGGGATGAGCAGGTCGCCGTTTAGGTCTATCTGCCGGTCGAAGGCGGGCATGTCCCCCCGTGCGGGGCCCACATAGGAGATGGCCGCGCCGTCCACCCACACCTCGTTATGGGTGACGACGCCGTTTTCCAGGGTCTGGCCGTTATAAAAGCGTATCATGATATGTTCTCCTCTATCCGAATAATTCTCTCAGATGCACGTCGTAGGGCGGGCGGATGACGCCCCTTTCCGTGACGATGGCGGCGATGAGCCCGTGGTCAGTCACGTCGAAGGCCGGGTTCCAGCACTTCACGCCCTCCGGGGCCATGGGCTTTTCATACCACAGAGAGCGTATCTCCTCCCCGGCCCGGACCTCGATGGGGATGTCCGCGCCGGTGGCGCAGGTCATGTCGATGGTGCTGGAGGGCAGCAGGATATATACCGGCACCCCGTAGTGTTTGGCGATGATGGCCGCGCCGGAGGTGCCTATCTTGTTGGCCGCGTCCCCGTTGGCGGCCATTCGGTCGCACCCGGCCAGAACGGCCTGTATCCGGCCCTCGCGCATGGCCAGAGAGGCCATGTTGTCGCATATCAGCGTGCAGTCGATGCCCGCCCGCATCAGTTCCCAGGCGGTGAGCCGGGCCCCCTGCAAAAGGGGCCGGGTCTCGTCCACGTAGGCCCGGATGTCTATGCCCCGCTCGGCGGCCAGCAGCAGCGGGCCCAGGCCCGTGCCGTATTCTGACGTGGCCAGGGGCCCGGCGTTGCAGTGGGTCAACACCGTGTCACCCGGATAGAGCAGGCTCAGCCCCGCCTCCGCGATGGCCCGGCACATGGCGATGTCCTCCCGGTGGATGGCGGCGGCCTCCCGGCCCAGGGCTTCTACGATCTGGGGTATGGGGGCGCCGCTCATGGACAGGGCGAGTGTGCGCATCCGCTCCACCTGCCGGGCCAGGTTCACCGCCGTGGGCCGACAGGAGATGAGATAGGCACAGTCTGCCTCCAGCCGGGGGAAGAACTCCTCCGGCCCGTAGGTCCTTGCCAGCACGTATACCCCGTAAGCGGCGAATATGCCGATGGCCGGGGCGCCCCGGACCCGCAGGGAGGCGATGGCCTCGAAAAGCTCCTCCCGCTCCCGCAGGTCCAGATATCGCAGCTGTCCCGGCAGCAGGGTCTGGTCAATAATGCGCACCGCGCTCCCATCGGGTGAGAGCGCGATGTTGTGCACAGCTTCTGTCATAGGATGGCGTCGATGGCGGGGATGGCGGCGGTCACCAGGGCGGAGAACCGCTCGGCGATCATGTCGCCCGCGGCGATGACCTCCTCGTGGTTCAGCGGCCCGCCGGACAGGCCCGCCCCCAGGTTGGCGATGCAGCTTATACCGCATACCCGCAGCCCCATGTGCCGGGCGGCTACGGCCTCGCAGGCGGTGGACATGCCCACGGCGCCGCCCCCCATGGCGCCGTAATAGCGCACCTCGAAGGGGGTCTCAAAGCTGGGGCCGGTGAGCTGGATGTAAACGCCCTCGTCCAGCTTCATGCCCAGGCCCTGGGCGGTCCTGTGCAGCACCTCCCGGACGGCGGGGTCATACACCTGGCTCATGTCCGGGAAACGGGGGCCCAGCTCGTCCAGGTTCGGCCCGATCAGGGGGTTGGGGAAGTTGAACATCATGTGGTCCCGAATGACCATGAGAGAGGGTATCTCCATGTTCGGGTCCAGCCCTCCCGCTGCGTTGGTGAGGAACACCAGTTTGATGCCCAGCAGGCCCATCACCCGGATGGGCAGCACCACGTCGTGGACGTCAAAGCCCTCGTAATAGTGGACGCGGCCCTGCATGCACACCACGGGCACGCCGCCGATATAGCCGAACAGATACCGGCCCGCGTGGCCCGGCACGGTGGACACGGGGAAGCCGGGGATGTCCTTGTAGTCCACAGAGGCCACCACCTCCATGGTCTCGGCCACGGGCCCCAGGCCGGAGCCCAGAATGAGCCCGATACGGGGCTGGAAATCGGTCTTTGCCCGCACCGCGTCCCGGCAGCGGAGCAGCTTTTCGTAATAGGTCTCCATGTCAATGTCCTCCCATTGTCTGTCCAAAGTCGGCGGAACCGGACAGCCCGTCCCGCTTGAGCATGTTTTCTATGACGCTCACGTCCCCGGCGATATCCATGGCCTCCGCCCGGTAGAGCCTGTCAAGCTGTTTTTTGTACCCGGCCACCAGCGTGTCCGCGATGCCCTCAATGTCCGCCTTGGCCTTGGCCATGTTCTCCCCGGACACCCCCTGGGCCTCGATGCGGGCGTAAGAGTCCAGCAGCTTCAAGGTGGTGGGCAGGTAATAGGTCATGAACCGGTCTATCTGGGAGCGCTTTTCCGGATGGGCCTCCACCTCGGCGAAAATGGACGCGGTCAGGTTCTGCATCTGGCGTATCTTCTCGCTCATGACCTCGTCGGCGATGTCCTCGTCCGCCTGGCGGATGCGCTCCACGTACCGCTCGTACTCGTTCATCTTCTCCGCGTCGGCCCGCTCCTGGCGGGTCTTTTGGGCGGCCTTTTCCTCGTCCTCCCGGCGGTACACGTCCCGCATTTCCTCCGGGTCGATGACCAGCAGACTGCGCTCGTGGTCGATATAGGCCCTCTGGCCGTAATAGCCCCGGTCCACCATCTCCGTGATGGTCTTGAGGGTCTCGCCCTGGTCCACCCCCAGGGTCTTGGACAGCTTTTTCAGGTCCACGATGCCCCTGTCCCCAGAGATGGTCATGCACCGGCGGAATTTGGCCTCCTTCCGGCGGCTGAACATGCCGGACAGCACCATGGCCCCGCCGCCCAGAGCGATGGACAGGGAGCTGAGCACCTTCCACAGGCCGCTGCCGTCGAAGATGACCCCGGCGGTCATAAACAGGCCGAACGCCACCAGCAGCCAGCCGAACACATTTTTCAGCACGCTCCCCGCGTCCGCATGGCGTATCCCGTCGAACCGGTCCTTGTCGGCGGCGGGTCCCGCCTTGGCCCCGGAGGCGTTTGCCTGCTGGGCACGGCTGTCAGACGGGCGCTGGGTCTGGGCGGACCCGGCGCGGGTGGCCTTGCCGGTGAAGGGCGGGGCGGCGGTCTTCCGGCGGCCGAGCAGCGCCTGCAGGGCGACGCCCAGGATGTCGTGGCCCATGGAGTGGGCGATGGTCAGAAAAAGCCCCACCGGGAACCACAGGAAAATGAGCCCCACGCCGATGGCCCAGCTGACGCCCTCCCAGTCCGTACCGCGCCTGGGCGGTCTGGGTCCCGGCGAGCCCGGCCCCGGTCCCGGGGAGCTGTTGTAGTTGTAATGATATTCACTGCTCATAACAGTATTATCTTATCACATCTGACAGAAAAGGAAAAGTGCTTTGCGGATATTTTGCCCGGTCAAAACACCTTTTCATAGGCCAGGCGGAGGGTGTCCGCCTCGGTGGAGCGGGACAGGCGTATCTCCCCGCAGAGGGCGTAGCCCCGCTTTTCCAGCATGGCGCGCATGGCCCGGTTGTCCCGGTGGGTGTCCACCCGCACGCTGCCGAAGCCCCGGCCCAGGGCGATGTCCTCGGCCAGGAGCATCATCTCCTGGGCCAGGCCCCGGCCCCGGTAGGCTGCCTTCACCGCCGTGCGGTGGATGACCGCGTATGGCTGCCCCTGGGTGAGCCAGGCGCCCCGGATGGTGTCATAATCTTTTTCCGGCGTCAGATACAGGCTGATGACCCCGGCGGGGGCGTCCTGATGGGTGAACAGCCAGCAGCCCCCGGCGGCGATGTCCCGCAGGAAGGTGTCCCGGTCCGGGAAGCCGTCCTGCCACTGGTCCACGCCGTTTTCCCGGAGAAAGGCGCTGGCCTCGGCCGTGATGGCCAGCAGGTCCGGGATGTCCGCCTCAGTGGCCAGGCGGCAGTCGTATTTGAGCTTTTCCCGGCCTGTCAGCCGGGCGACGATGAGCTTTTCCTCCTCCGTTTTGGGCTGGAAGGCCGCGAACATATCCGGCCGCCGGGCCTGGGTGCGGGTGAGCTGCTGCTCCCGCCGCCAGGCCTCTATCTCCCGGTGCTTGCCGTCCCGGAGCACCTCCGGCACGGTCCGCCCCTCCCAGGTCTCCGGGCGGGTGTACTGGGGGTACTCCAAAAGCCCGTCCCAATGGCTCTCGCCCATGTAGCAGGCCGGGTCGGACAGCACCCC
>CANRNA010000168.1 GCA_947631805.1 uncultured Oscillospiraceae bacterium
TCCGGCACACTTTACAGTGTGCCGGTTTGATGACATTTGGCCGTTTTAGTACGGTGTGCTATTCAATATGGTCAGTATTGTTACAATATGTAGTTGTTTTGAGAGGAGATAGGGGGACATGTTGTAAATATAGGGGCGGGATTTGTTGACAATACATTATAAAGCGGGTATAATACATAGACGTGTTTGATACTATTCAGCCCGTCAGGGAATCATATTGGGAGAGCTTCGGTTTGGCCGCCGGACGGCGGTGGAACGGGAGAGCGCCTAAATTGTTCTTGCAAAATGGCTGAGGAGCGTGTATTATGAACGAGCCGGTTTTCAGGGAGCAGCGCCCGGCACATCCTCCCGGGCTGGTGGATATCCACTGCCACATCCTCCCTGGGGTGGACGATGGCGCGCCGGATATGAAGACGGCCATGACCATGCTGCGCTGGGAGTATGAGGACGGGGTGCGGGCCATCATCCTCACGCCTCATTTCCGCCTCCACATGTTTGAAAACGAGGAGGCGGAGATTCGTGCGGCCTATGAACGGCTCTCCAAAGCGGCGGAAAAGCACTTTCCTGATCTGGAGCTGTATCTGGGCTGCGAGCTCCATGCCCACTCGGACATGGTGGCGGCGATAAAGGGCCGGGAACAGTTCCGGCTGACCGGGTCGAGCTACGTGCTGGTGGAGTTCTCCCCCAGCGACAGCGCCAAATACATCCGCAATAACCTTTACAGGCTCCGGTCCAACGGCTTCGAGCCCATCGCGGCCCATGTGGAGCGCTACAGGAGCGTGGCGGGGGACCTGGATTTTGCCGGGAGCCTGGTGGACATGGGCGTGAAGCTCCAGGTGAACGCCGACAGCGTGCTGGGCCGTTCGGGGCTCAGGGCCCGGCGGTTCTGCCGGGAGCTGATGGAACACGACATGCTCCACTTCATCGGCAGCGACGCCCACGACCTGCGGGCCCGTCCGCCCCGGCTGGGCGAGTGCGCCGAGTGGCTGGAAAAGAGAATGGGAACGGCCTACGCAGAGACCGTTATGATAGACAACCCCAGAGAGATAATCGACGCAGGAGTGTAGTAGTACGGTATGGAGACAAACAAGCAAGAAAACGATGTGGTAGAGATCGACCTGCTTGAGCTGGCACGTGTGCTGTGGAGCAAGGCGGTACTGATCATATTGGCCGCGGTGCTGCTGGCGGGCGCGGTGTTTGCCTGGGAGACCTTCATGGTGGTCCCCGAGTACACCAGCACTACCAAGATGCTGGTGCTGGCCCGGCAGACAGAGGGCACTCTGTCCAGCGGCGATATCAGCACGAGTACATCGCTGACCCAGGACTATGTGGAGCTCATCCAGACCCGCGAGGTGACGGAGGCTGCCATTGACAATCTGGGCCTGATGGGCAAAAACGGCCAGCCCATGACCTATTCGGCGCTTCTGAAAAAGATGAGCGTGTCCCAGACCACGGGCACCCGCATCATCTCCATCAGCGTGGAGGACCCCGACCCCCGGGTGGCCCAGCAGATCGCCAACACGGTGCGGGAGCTGGCCGCGGCCCACATCAAGAGCGTGACGGACACCGAGGCGGTGAACGTGGCGGACTACGCCAACCTTCCCACATCGCCCAGCAGCCCCCACCTGTTCCGGGACACCGTCCTGGGCGGCGTGGCAGGATTCGTGCTGGCCTGCGCCGTGGTGCTGGTGCTGCATCTGATGGATAACACCATCAAGACCAGCGAGGACGTGGAGCGCTATCTGGGCGTGAGCACCCTGGGCATGATCCCCCTGGAGGGACCCAAGAAAAAGAGCAAGAAGTCCCGGAGGAACAGGAAATGAAATATGTGAAGATCAGACGGGGAAAGATGGACAGCCGGATGGCCGAGGAGTATAAGTCCCTCCGGACGAACATCCAGTTCTGCGGCGCGGACAAGAAGGTCATCATGCTCACCAGCTGCACCCCCAACGAGGGGAAGAGCACGACCAGTTTGCAGCTGGCCATATCCCTGGCGGAGCTGGGCAAGCGGACGCTTCTGGTGGACGCGGACCTGCGCCGGAGCGTGTTGGTGGGCAAGCTGGTGGTGGAAGGCGGCGAGACCCTGGGCCTGACCCATTTCCTCAGCGGCCAGGCGGAGCTGCAGGACGTGCGCTATGCCACGGATGTGCCCAATCTGCACATTATCAACTCCGGGCCCTTCCCCCCCAACCCCGCGGAGCTTTTGAGCGGGGAGCTGTTCCAGCAGGCGGTGGAGGCGTTCCGGGACGTATACGACTATGTGATCATCGACACGGCCCCTCTGGGCACGGTCATCGACGCGGCCATCGTGGCCAAGGTGTGCGACGGCGCGGTGATGGTCATCGAGGCTGGAGGCGTCAACTACCGGTTCGTGCAGGATACGGTGTCCCAGCTGGAGAAGAGCGGCTGCCCCTTCCTGGGCGTGATCCTGAACAAGGTGGATTCCAAGAAGCTGGAGTACGGCCGGTATGGCAAGTACGGAAAATACGGCAAGTACGGCGGCTATTACGGGGACTATTACGGCAGCAGCAGCAACAGCGGCGAGAGCGGCAGTGCCAAGGCAAGCGCCAGACCCAAGAGCCAGACGCCGCCCAAGCCGAAGGCCCAGGCCGCCCAGAAAGCGTCCGCGCCCCAGAAGGCGGGCTCCCGTCCCAGCGGGGGCAAGAGGACGCCCGCGCCCCAGAACCGTGCGGGAGAGCAGAAGTAAGAGACCATGGCAGGAAGACATGTGGCGGACCAGCCCGTCCGGGGAAAGAAAGACCCCGGCAGAAAGGTCGTAAGATATCTCATCATAGTGCTCGCGGCGGTTGCCGCGAGCGCTTTCGGTGTGCTGCTGGCCCGGACGCGGCTTTTGCCGGGGGCCTACCTGGGGGCGTGCTGCGCCGCGCTGGCACTGCTGGTGCTGGCGATATGCGCGCTGGTATGGAGAGTGGACAGGACCGGCCGGTTCGTCACCGGAGCGGTGCTGGGCGTGCTGTTCGCGGCGCTGCTGGGAACAGGGGCGTTTTTCCTCTGGCGGGGCATGAACGTGGTCAACGAGGTCATCGCGCCGGAGAGCGTGACGGCGGACATCGGCCTTTTCGTCCGGACGGACGACCCGGCCCAGACCCTGGGGGACATGCAGGACTACCGGTTCGGCGTGCTGCGGACCCTGGACAGGGAGAGCGTGAACGAGACGGCTACGGAGTTCGGGAGCATCCTGGGCGCGGCGCTGGAGCAGGAGGAGTATGACAGCTTTTTCCAGCTGGCGGACGCGCTGCTGGGAGATGAGGTGGGAGCGGCGATCATGAACACCGCTTACCTGGACGTGCTGGCCCAGTCGGAGGAGTATGCCGACATCCATGACCGGCTCCGGGAGATCACCCGCATGACCGTGGAGATCACCCCGGCGCCCACCCCCACGCCCTCTCCCGAGCCCCCCAAGGCGACGGAGGCCCCGGTGCCGGTGGAGGACCTGAGCGACGAGGTCTTTGTGGTGTATCTCTGCGGCATCGACAAGCGGGACGAGTCCTCGGTCCAGCACTTCAACGACGTGAATATCATCGCCACCATCAACCCGGAGACCAGGCAGGTGCTGCTCCTGTCCACACCCAGGGACTATTTCGTGCCCCTGTCGGTGTCAAACGGGGAGAAGGCCCAGATAAACCACGCGTGGGCCTATGGCATGCAGGCGTGCGTGGACACCCTGGAGGACCTGTACGATATCCATATCGACTATTACTTCCGCCTGGACTTCATGGGCTTTGTGGACATCGTCGACGCCCTGGGCGGCATCACGGTGGATTCGCAGTTTGCCTTCACCTCCGGCCACAATTCCAGCTACCACTTTGTGGAAGGGGAGAACGAGCTGGACGGCGAGGCGGCGCTGTATTTCGTGCGGGAGCGGCATGAGTTTTTGCAGGGCGACCGGCAGCGGGGCAGAAATGAGATGGCCGTTGTGCGGGCCATCATCAAGAAGGCTCTGTCGGTGGATACCCTGAAAAACTTCGGGCCTCTGGTGGAGTCGGTGAAGGACTCTTTTGACACCTCCGTGCCCTACGACGTGATCGCGGACCTGGTGCGGGAGCAGCTTCGGACAGGCGGCAGCTGGAACATCGTGACCAGCAGCGTGAACGGGGAGGACAGCCACGCTGTCCCCTGGGACCGCACAAG
>CANRNA010000169.1 GCA_947631805.1 uncultured Oscillospiraceae bacterium
GTGCCCTCCCAGTAGACCACGCCGATGCCGTTTTCCGTGTGGGCCACCGTGTCGATCACGTCCCGGACCTCGTTGGCCTGGCCCTGGACGGTGTAAGGGTAGTTTTTCGTCACGCCGCTGTCGGCGGCGATGGTGTTGCCGGCAAAGTCGGTGTCCTCCGCCGTGTAGGCATAAGAGGTCTCCATGACCATCACCTTTTTGCCATAGGTGTCAGCCACCTGGCCCAGCACCGAGGAGAGGTTTTGAAGCGTGCCGTGCCAGTAAGGATAGTAGGAGCTGGCGAACACGTCGTAATCCAGTCCCCTCTCGTCCAGCTGCCTGGCGTAGTCGGCGTAAGCGCCGCCCCGCTCGGGGTTTGTGAAGTGTACCGCCACCAGCGCCTGGGGGCACTTCTCCCGTACGGCCCGGCTGCCCGCGGCCATGAGGGCCGTCACGCCGTCCCAATCGGTCTCCCCGCACATAGCGCCGGTGGTCTCGTTGCCCAGCTGCACCATGGCCACCGCCGCCCCGGCGTCGTTCAGCGCCTGCAGGCTCTCCGCCGTGTAGGCGTACAGGGCCTCGCTCTTCTCCTCCAGGTCCATATCGGCCCACGCCAGGGGGACCATCTGCTTGCCCGGGTCCGCCCAGAAATCCGAATAGTGGAAATCCACAATGAGCTTCAGGCCGTACCGGGCGGCCCGCTGGCCGATGAGCACCGCCTTTTCCAGGTCACTGTTGCCCCCGCCGTAGCCCCGGCCCTCGCTGTCGTAGGGGTGGTTCCACACCCGCACCCGGATGTGGGTGACGCCGCTGTCGGCCAGGGTGGCGAACACGTCCCGCGCCTCCCCGTCAAAGCCCCGGTATACGACGCCGCTGTCCTCCTCGGCGATGACGGACGAGGCGTCCACGCCCAGGATGAAGTCCTCCGGCAGGCCCTCCACCTTTTCCACCCACAGGGGCCTGTCCGTCTCCCGGGCCGTCCCCTCATCGGCACTGGCGGGCCCGGCAAAGCCACCCAGCAGGCCCCCCAGACACAGAGGCAGGGAAAGCGCCATAGCCAATAACCGCCGCTTTTTCATAGTGTTCTCCTCCTGTATGATAATTGCTGCCGCGCGGTGAGCGGCCTTACTCCATCTCCAAAAGCGTCCGGGCCACCGCCAGGGCCGCCCCGTCCTCCAGATGGACCGAGCCGGAGCCTAAGTACATATAATAGTCCTCGTCCCCGTAGTGGATGTAGTCCACGGCGACGCCCTCTCCCGTGGCGGCGTCATATACCTTCGTCCCCCCCTCTCCCTCCACCGGGAGGAGGTCCTGAACGAAGGCCGGGTCCTCGGAGGCGGGGACGATGAATATGTCCCCCCGGTCGAAGAGGTCCTTGCCGAACATCACGTAGTCGAAGGTGTGGACCTGGATCATCCGCAGCCCCTGGGGCATATCCTCCTCCAGGGCCGCCGCCAGGGCGGTGTCGGCCATGGTCGGCACGTGGCAGTACACCGTCACCTTCTTCTCCGGGGAGGTGTCGGTGACGATGGTGAATACCCATCCCCATATCAGGGCGGAGGCCAGCAGCCACAGCACGAAGGTGTGCAGCTGGGAGAGTATGTTCTTCACGACCCGCATGTCTTCACCTCATAAGCGGCCACATACCCGTGGCAGACGTATACCGCCGCCGGGTCCGCCGCCGCCATGGCCCCGGCCCGGCTCTCGCACACCATCAGGCGGCGGGTGGTCCCGTCGTCCATACACGCCTCCGCCCGCCGGGCGGTGATGCTGTGGCGTATGGCCACACGCTCGCCAGTGACGGTGAGCGCGCCGCGCACCTCTTCCCTCTCCTCGCTCCGCAGCATGACCGCGTGGGCCAGCTCCCGGCGGGCGGGGGTGAGCACGAAAATGCAGCCGTAGATCACCAGCCACCCCGCCAGGGTGCTCACCGCGATCACGGCCAATTCCATGCGCTGGGCGTTCAGGGTGCCCGTGCGCGCCGTCAGCGCCGCGCACACCCCCAGCGCTCCCAGGGCCAGGGCCCAGAGCACCGTCCGCATGGTCTTTATCCGCTGTTCCATCCGCGCCATGTCGGCGTCGGTGTACAGCTCCCTTATCTCGCCGTTCATCCGCCTTCCCCCTCTTTTTTCACCATACCACAAAAAACCGGCTGATACAAGCAGGGTGTATAAATTATTCTTCACACCTACTTGACATTTTGTTGATTTTCGGTAGCATAGAGACAGCAATGATTAGGGAGGTACCCACTATGAAACGCATATCTGCCCTTTTTCTCGCCGCCGCCATGCTGCTGCTCTGCGGCTTTGCCGACGGCGGCGCGGACCGGGACGCCACCGGCCGGTATCTTCTCAGCGACAGCGGCGAGGCCGTCGTGGACGACGCCTCCGCTCTGCCCGCCCTGCCCAGCGAGGACAATTACCGGGTCTTCTATGAGATATTCGTCGGCTCCTTCTCCGACTCGGACGGAGACGGCGTGGGAGACCTGCGGGGCATCATCGACCGGATGGACTATCTGAACGACGGAGACGACGACTCCGGCCTCAGCCTGGGTGTGGAGGGGCTGTGGCTGTCCCCCATCTTCACCTCCGGCAGCTACCACAAATACGACGTGGACGACTATTACGCCGTAGACCCCGCTTTCGGCTCCGAGGAGGACCTGAAGGAGCTGGTGGAGCTGTGCCACGAGCGGAACGTGAAGGTGATACTGGACCTGGTCATCAACCACACCGGCGCGGCCAACCCCTGGTTTGAGGCCTTTGCCAAGGCCCACCGGGAGGGGGACACCGCCGACCCCTATTACGACTACTACGTCTACTACACCGACGGCCAGACCGCCCCTGCCGGGCGCACCTTCGCCCCCCTGCCCGGCACGGACGATTATTACGAATGCAACTTCTCCCCCGCCATGCCGGAGCTGGATTTCGACAACGAGGCCGTGCGCCAGGCTGTGGTGGACGTGGCGAAGCACTATCTGGACTTGGGTGTGGACGGCTTCCGGTTCGACGCGGCCAAATACATCTATTTCGGGGACAACGCCCGGAGCGCGTCGTTCTGGCAGTGGTACATGGACCAGCTCAAGGCCGTCAAGCCGGATATCTACACCGTGGCGGAGGTGTGGGACGCCGACAGCGTCACGGACCTGTACTACCCCGCCCTCAACTGCTTTGACTTCACCACCTCCCAGACGAGCGGCCTCATCGCCCAGACCGCCCAGACCGGGAACGTGAACCGGTATACCGCCTACGTGCAGGGGTATCTGGACCGGGTCCATCAGCTAAACAGCGAGGCCATGATCGTGCCCTTCATCGCCAACCACGACACGGACCGGGCGGCGGGCTATCTGACCGTCGCCAGCGGGTACATGATGATGTCCGCCAACCTCTATCTGCTCTCCTCCGGCTCCCCGTTCCTCTACTACGGGGAGGAGATCGGCCTGCGGGGCTCCCGGGGCGGGGCCTCCACCGACGCCAACCGCCGCCTGAAAATGGAGTGGGGCGACGGGGACACGGTCTCTGACCCGGAGGGCGCGGACTATGGCTCCGAGCGGGTGAGCGCCACCGCCGCGGAGCAGATGGCCGACGGGGACAGCCTGTATTCCTATTACAAGAAGCTCATCATGATCCGCAAGGCCAATCCCGCCATCAGCCGGGGAGAGTACACCGCCCTGGCCCTGGAGGACACCAAGGCGGGCGGCTTCACCGCAAGCTACGAGGGGACCACCGTGATGGTGCTCCACAACACCACGCGAAATCCCGTGACCATCGAGCTTGCGGACGTCACGGGCCTGGAGATAACCGGCATCAACGCCTCCATCGGCCTGGGCGGCGCCGTTTTAGACGGCACGACCCTCACCCTGGACGGGCAGACCAGCGTGGTGCTGGGGTGCGCCTGAGGATAAAAAGCGGATACTATTCGGGGAGACATATATGACATGATAAGAATAAACAACGGCTGGGAATTCATCTATACGTGGCGGGAAGGATTCGAGCGGGGGCTCTTCTCCGGCGAGCCGGTGCGGCTGCCCCACACGGTGAAGGAGATACCCCTCCACTACGCCGACAAGGAAGATTACGAGACCGTCAGCGGCTACCGGCGGGCGCTGGATATCCCCGCGGACACGGCCGGAAAGCGGCTGTTTTTGCAGTTCGACGG
>CANRNA010000170.1 GCA_947631805.1 uncultured Oscillospiraceae bacterium
TGCATGTCGGAGGCGGAGCGGGCCGAGTCTCTGGCCCACATAGAAAAGCAGTGCCTGTGGCTGGAGAGCCTGACCCAGAAGCTGCTGAAGGTGGTGGCCCTGGGACGGGACATAGAGAAGAAACCGGTCCTGGCCGGGGAGCTGGCGGAGCGCGTCCGGGCCAGCACCGGGCAGGTGCTGGCCGACCGGGGGGCATCGCTTGCCATCAGCGCCGACGACACGACTCTTTTGGTGGACGAAGACCTGATGCAGTCGCTGCTTGTCAATCTGGTGGACAACGCCAGCAAGGCCTACGACCCGGAGGACAGAGGGCGGACGGTCTGGCTGACGATACGGGATGGGGAGATAGAGGTCCGGGACGCCGGGCGGGGCATACCGGCCCAGGCCCTGTCCCGCATATTCGAGCCCTTTTACATGGTGGATAAGTCCCGGAGCAAAAAGGCGGGCGGCAGCGGTCTGGGCCTGGCCCTGGCAAAGCGCATCGCCGACGCCCACGGAGCCAGGGTGGAGGTGCAAAGCGCCCCAGGCCGGGGGACCGTGTTCCACATCTGGCTGCCCTGAGGCGAAAATAAGAAAAAGATAAGAACGAGTTGATAGTTTTTGCCCCGCGCTCCCTCCATAATGGGGCCATACCAAAGGGAGGCGACAGAACATGAAAAAAGCGTTTGCCATTTTTCTTCTGATAACGACGGCGCTGTCCCTCGTCGGCTGCCAGCAGACGCCGGAGAGCGCCATCGTCAAGGGGAAGAGCAGCGACGCGCTTCTTGAAAAGGCGGCGGAGGAGACCTCCGGCGCCCTGGCGGAGCGTGTGGATGCCCCGGCCCGATATCAGGACAGCTTTTCCAGCGCAGGCGGGGAGCTGACCGTGACCGTGGACGCGGATGTGACGGTGCCCGAGGCGGAGGCCGTGCCCATCGTCCGGGTGACCGACGGGGCCATCACCCAGGAGCAGGCGGATGTGCTCATGGACAAGCTGGTGCGCACGACCCTCTATGACACCCAGCAGAAGCAGACCAAGGACCAGGTCATGGAGGAGCTTCTGGAGGCCAAGCAAAAGCTGGCCCAGGGTCCCGACGAGGGGGAGGGCGACTCTCTCTATTACGAGACGGACCTGGATGGGAACACCGTGTCCTACACTTGGGAGGAATATATGCAGGGCGAGGTGGACCGGCTCACGGCGGCGTATGAGAACGCGCCGGAGACGGAGGAGCCCCGGCCCGTCACCGGCGAGCTGGAGCAGGTGGATGAATACACCCAGCGCATCGACGGCAAAGGCTACTCCCAGGAAGCAGGCTATGAGCATCTGAACATACACAACAACAAGTGGAACGTGGGGGACTCCATGGTCCAGTACAGCCGCAGGCAGGAGGAGGGCAGCAGCTTCAGCTCGGAGTATATGGACCGGCAGAGCTTTGAGCAGTTCTATCCGGACGTTCCCATCGACACGATCCCAGACGTGGCCATGTCCCGGGAGGAGGCCATAGACGCGGGTACGGCTTTGGCCGATGCGCTGGACATCCCGGGCCTTGCGCTGTGGTCCTGCGAAAAGCAGTATGCCCCCGGCACTGCCGCCCTGGGTTTTGGAGACGGTGCGCCCCAGTGCTGCTGGGCGCTGCGGTTCGTCCGCACTGTCGGCGGCGTGCCGCTTACATACGCCAGCAACAGCTTCACCCTCCGGCAGGACGAGAGCGCCTATCAGCCCCCGTGGGAGTATGAGTCCATGGTCATGTACATGGACGACAGCGGCATTGTGGGCCTTTACTGGAAGGCTCCCTACGACGTGCAGGAGGCCATGACGGAGGATTCTTCTCTGCTTCCCTTCTCCGATGTGATGGACGTGTTCGAGAAGATGTACGTGGTGACCAACGACGGCACGGCCATGGATGCGACCGTCACCGACATCCGCCTGGGCTATGTCCGGGTGCGGATGCAGGACAAGCGCAACGAGGCCATGCTTGTCCCGGCCTGGGACTTCTTCGGCGAGTGTGTCGGCCACGAGGCCGGTGATACCTACCTTGTGGGCGACGAGGCCTGGAGCCTTCTCACCGTCAACGCCGTGGACGGAAGCATCATCGACCGGGCTCTGGGTTACTGAGGAGGTGTTCACCATGAAAAAGCTATCCGCATTTTTACTGGCCTTATTGCTCCTTCTCGCCGCCGGGTGCCAGAAGACGCCGGAGAGCGCCATCGTCAAGGGGAAGAGCAGCGACGCGCTTCTTGAAAAGGCGGCGGAGGAGACCTCCGGCGCCCTGGTGGAGCGTGTGGATGCTCCGGCCCGATATCAGGACAGCTTTTCCAGCGCGGGCGGGGAGCTGACCGTGACGGTGGACGCGGATGTGACGGTGCCCGAGGCGGAGGCCGTGCCCATCATCCGGGTGACGCCCGCCAACATCACCCAGGAGCAGGTAGACGTGCTCATGGACAAGCTGGTACAAGGGGAGCTTTATGAGTTCGGCACGCCGGAGACGAAGGCGGAGATCGCCGACAAGATCGTGGCCGCCAAGCAGCAGCTGGCCGAAGGGCCCCCGGAGGGGGCCGAGGGGACGACCTACGCCTCCGAGGACGGCCAGGTGACCTGGGAGGAGTACATGCAGTACGTCATCGACATCCTCACCGAGCAGTACGAGGCCGCCCCGGAGACCGCGGAGAAGACGGTGTCCACGGGCCAACTCAGCCCGCCCAGCGAGGACGGCATGATGACCGTCGGCGGCGAGAATACCACGCCGGAGCTGGGCTGGGAGGCGCTGAACGTCAACTCCTTCGAGACCGCCAAATACTTCACCAACGCCATGTATACCCGCGCGGCGGTCAAGACCGGGTTTATCTTCACCTACAACACGGCGGAGCAGTTCCGCCAGATCATGGACTACGCCGACGTGGACATAGAGGACCTTGCCCCCGTGACCGTCACGGCGGAGGAGGCCCGGGAGATGTGCGACGAGGTGGTGAACGCCCTGGACATCCCCAACATGGCCTTTTACGCCGCCGCGAAGAAATACGGCGGCGGCCAGGATGCGCCCCGGTGCTGCTGGGAGGTGCAGTACACCCGCTCCATCGGCGGCGTGCCCATCGCCTATTCCAGCACCGACGTGGGCTTCAGCGAGATACCCGCGGAGGGGGAGATCGTCCAGAGCCCCTGGGAGAACGAGAAGCTGACCTTTTACGTGAACGACGACGGCATCGTGGGCATGTACTGGGCAGCCCCCTACGAGCTGGGCGAGACCGTCACAGAGGACGCCGCCCTCATGCCCTTCTCGGATGTGATGGACATATTCCGGAAGATGTTCGTGGTCAATTATGACGGCCAGGACATGGACGTGACCGTGGACGCCATCCGCCTTGCCTATATGCGTGTCAGCGAGCAGAACAAGAACTACACCGGCCTTCTGGTGCCCGTGTGGGACTTTTACGGCCCCCGGACCTGGACGCTGGAGGACGGCGAGCCCTACACCTTTTACGACCCGGACCAGAGCCTTCTCACCATCAACGCCATCGACGGCACCATCGTTGACCGGAGCATCGGCTATTGAGGGGGTGCAGATATGAAAAGACTACTTATCATCTTGCTTGCCCTAGTGTTGCTCCTTGCCGCCGGGTGCCAGAAGACGCCGGAGAGCGCCATCGTGGTGGGCAAGAGCAATGACGCGCTTATCGAAAAAGCCCAGGGCGACGCCGGAGAGGGGACCCTGGCCCAGCGGCTGGGCGCACCGGAGGCGTATCAGAGCACTGTGTCCAGCCAGGACGGAAAGCTGACCGTGACCGTGGACGCGGCGGTGACGGTGCCCGACGCGGAGGCCGCGCCCATCCTGCGGGTCACCCCCGCCGAGATCACTCAAGACCAGTCCGACATCCTCATGGACACGCTGGTCCAGGGGCCCCTGTATGCAGAGACCACCAAGGAGCAGATCATGCTCCGTATCCTGGAGGCCAAGCGGGAGCTGGCTGCCGGGGAGCCGCCGGGAAACAACAGCTACATCATCGGCGACGAGGAGGTGTCCTTTGAGCAGTGGATGCAGGACATCATCGACCGGTACTATGACGAATACGCCGCCGCCCCCGCCGCCAGTGCGTGCGAACCCATCTCCGGCCAATTCCAGAAGGACCGGGACGGCGACAGCCGCATCTACGG
>CANRNA010000171.1 GCA_947631805.1 uncultured Oscillospiraceae bacterium
GCCGCCATGGCCTGGGCCGGGGTGGTCTGGGTCTCGCCGCCGAAGGGCATGAGCACGCTCCCCGCGCCGATGGTGCCGTCGAACCGCTCGGTGAGGCCCCGGCGGGAGGCGCATTTCAGGCTCCCGGCCATTTCCCGCAGGGTATGGAACCGGGGCTCGCCCATGACCGTCCGGTCCTTTTCAGGTACGGACACGCTGGCGTGCTTCACCGCGCCGTTGGTGTTGAGAAAGTCCCTGGACAGGTCCGCAATGGTCCTGCCCTTCCAGGTCATGACCATCCGGGGCTCCTGGGTGACCACCGCCACCTGATAGGCCTCCAGATTTTCCCCCTGGGCGGCGGCGATGAACGCCTCCGCGTCCTGGGGGGCCACTACCACGGCCATGCGCTCCTGGCTCTCGGATATGGCAAGCTCCGTGCCGTCCAGGCCGTCGTATTTCTTCCGCACCGCGTCCAAGTCTATCTTCAGCCCGTCCGCCAGCTCCCCGATGGCCACGCTGACGCCCCCGGCGCCGAAGTCATTGCACCGCTTGATGAGCCGCGTGACGTTCCCGTCCCGGAAAAGCCGCTGTATCTTCCGCTCCTCCGGGGCGTTGCCCTTCTGGACCTCGGAGGCCATGGTCTGCAGGCTCTTGGTGTTGTGGCTCTTGGAGGAGCCTGTAGCCCCGCCGATGCCGTCCCGGCCGGTCCTGCCTCCCAGCAAAATGACCACGTCCCCCGGAACGGGCCGCTCCCGGCGCACGTTCTCCGCCGGTGCCGCCCCCACCACCACGCCGCACTCCAGCCGCTTGGCGATGTATCCCTCGTGGTACATCTCGGCCACGTGGCCGGTGGCCAGGCCGATCTGGTTGCCGTAGGAGGAATAGCCCGCCGCCGCTGTCTGGGCCAGCTTCCGCTGGGGCAGCTTGCCGGGTATGGTCCTGTCCAGCGGCACACGGGGGTCGCCCCCGCCGGTGACCCGCATGGCCTGGTGCACATAGGCCCGGCCGGACAGGGGGTCCCGGATGCAGCCGCCGATGCAGGTGGCCGCGCCGCCGAAGGGCTCTATCTCCGTGGGGTGGTTGTGGGTCTCGTTTTTGAACATGAGCAGCCAATCCTGCTTCTGGCCGTCCACCTGGGCGGGGACGTGGATGGAGCAGGCGTTGATCTCCTCGCTCTCGTCCAGCTCCGGGAGCGCCCCCCGCTTTTTCAGCACCTTAGTACCCAGGGTGGCGATATCCATGAGCGTCTGGGGCCGCACGGCGGCCTTCGACCGCCCGTATACCTCCTCCCGTGCCGCCAGATACCGCTCATAGGCCCCCTTCACCGCCTCGTCGGCGATGTCCGCCCGGTCGATATGGGTGGAAAAGGTGGTGTGACGGCAGTGGTCGGACCAGTAGGTGTCCACCACCCGCACCTCGGTGATGGTGGGGTCCCGATGCTCCTGGTCCCGGAAATAGGTCTGCAAAAACCGCAGATCATCCAGGTCCATGGCCAGACCCAGCCTGTCCAGCAGGGCGGTCAGCTCCCCCTCGTCCATGGCGGTGAAGCCCTCCACCGTTCGGACATGGTCCGGCATGGGATAGGTCCGCGCCAGGGTCCGGGGCTTTTCCATGGACGCCTCCCGGCTCTCCACCGGGTTGATGACATAGCCCTTTATCCGCTCCAGCTCCTCCGGTGCGAGGTGCCCCCGGAGCAGATACACCTTGGCGTAGGACACCAGGGGCCGCTCCACCCCGGCCATGAGCTGGATGCACTGGGCGGCGGAGTCGGCCCGCTGGTCGAACTGCCCCGGCAGGGCCTCCACCGCCAGCACGGTCCACGCCCCCTCCGGCATGGGGAACGTCTCGTCGTAGATCACATCCACCTGGGGCTCGGAAAAGACCACGGACTTGGCCCGCCGGAAGACCGCAGGGTCTATATGGTCCACGTCGTACCGGTTCAGGATGCGCACATCCTCCAGCGCCCGCACTCCCAGCTGGTCCCGCAGGCCGCTGAGAAGCGCGGCGCTCTCCGGGGATATGCCCGGCTTTTTCTCCACATATACGCGATATACCATCTGCAAGGTATCTCCCTTTTTATCATTCGTGCGCCTTCAGCGCCCGCTGGCCTATGTCATGGCGGTAAAAGGCGTTGGCGAAGTGGACCTTCTCCACGTCGGCGTAGGCAGCCTCTATGGCCCCGGACAGGCTGTCCGCCACGGCGGTGACGCCCAGCACCCGGCCGCCGCTGGTGAGGAGTTCTCCCCCCTCCCGCTTCGCCCCGGCCACGTACACCTGGGCCCGGACGTTCCGGTCCCATGTGATGGGATAGCCCTTTTCGTAGCTCTCGGGATAGCCGTCGCTGGCCATGATGACGCAGCAGGCGTGCTTGTCCGAAAAGCGGATGTCCGTCCTGTCCAGCGTCCCGTTCCGGCAGGCCATCATGGCGGTGAGCAGGTCTGACTCCATCAGCGGCAGCACCACCTGGGTCTCCGGGTCGCCGAACCGGCAGTTGTACTCGATGACCTTCGGTCCGTCGGGGGTGAGCATCAGCCCAAAGTACAGACAGCCCTTGAAGGGCCGCCCCTCGGCGGCCATGGCGGCGATGGTGGGCTTGAAGATGGTCTCCATGCACACCGCGGCCACGTCCGGGGTGTAATAGGGGTTGGGAGCCACGGTGCCCATGCCGCCGGTGTTCAGGCCCTGGTCGTTGTCGTGGGCCCGCTTGTGGTCCATGGAGGACACCATGGGCTTGACGGTCATCCCGTCCGTAAAGCTCAGCACGGACACCTCCGGCCCGGTCAAAAACTCCTCCACCACGATCTGGTCGCCGCTGGCGCCGAAGCGCTTGTCCTCCATGATGGACCGGACGGCCTCCACGGCCTCCTCCCTGGTCTGGGCGATGAGCACGCCCTTTCCCAGGGCCAGCCCGTCGGCCTTGATGACCGTGGGCAGAGGGGCCCCGGCCACATAGTCCAGGGCCGCCGCCGCGTCGTCGAACACCTGATAGGCGGCGGTGGGGATGCCGTATTTCTTCATGAGGTTTTTGGCGAACACCTTGCTGCTCTCGATGACGGCGGCCTTCCTGTCCGGCCCGAAGCAGGGCACCCCCGCCGCCTCCAGGGCGTCCACCATCCCCAGGGCCAGGGGGTCGTCCGGGGTGACCACCGCGAAGTCGATGGCGTGCTCTTTGGCAAAGGCCACCGCCCCCTCTATGTCCTTGGCCCCGATATCCACGCACACCGCGTCCGCGGCGATGCCCCCGTTGCCCGGCAGGGCGTAGATCGTCTCCACGTCGGGATTCTCTTTCAGCTTGCAGATAACGGCGTGTTCCCGGCCGCCGCTGCCGATGACCATGATCTTCATACTATCCCTCTCTTGCATCAAATCTTATTCCCACGCGCCTGTCTCCAGATATCTCTTCGCCCGGCGCTCCGCCCTGGCCACGAGCGCGGCGTCAAAGCCCATCATCCCCAAAAGCCGGATGGCGTTCCGGGACCGGGCCGGTCCCTCCCGGAGCCGGTAGTCGAAATCCATCGAATCCTCGCCCACCGTCTCCTCAAAATGGCACATCCGGCACTTTCCCGCCAGCAGGGCGCACAGCTCCAGATCGTGGGTGGCCGCCAGACACAGGACACCCGCGTCAAAAAGCGTCTCCAAAATGGCGCTGGACGCCGCGATGCGCTCGGCGGTGTTGGTGCCCCGCAGGACCTCGTCCACCACACACAGGACGGGTCTTTCCTCCTCCGCCGCCGACAGGATGCGGCGGATGGACTTGATCTCCGTGACGTAATAGCTCTCCCCCGCCAGCAGGTCGTCCTCCAGGGCCATAGACGAATAGAGGAAAAACGCGCCGCCCCGGTAGCTCTCCGCCGCCGCGGTGCACAGGCTCTGGGCCAGCAGGGCGTTCAAAAGCGCCGTGCGCAGATAGGTGCTCTTGCCGGAGGCGTTGGACCCGGTGAGCAACATGGAGCCGCCCAGGTCCAAATCGTTGGGCACGGCGCCGTCCAGCAGCGGGTGGACCATGCCCCGGACGCACAGCGCCGCCGAGCCGTCAAAGGCGATATCCGGCACGGCGTACACGTCCATGCTCGCCCGCCAGGAGGCCGCCGCGATGGCCGTATCCAGCCGCCCCAGGCCGTC
>CANRNA010000172.1 GCA_947631805.1 uncultured Oscillospiraceae bacterium
GTGGAGCTGCTGCCGGTGCTGTCCCGGCAGCTGGGCGTGACCATCGACGCCCTCTTTGGCATGGAGGGCGGGGAGCAAGAAAACGTGGCGGACGCGGTGGGCCGGTGGCTGCGGGGCTTCCCGGCGAAGGACAGGCTGGATAAGTTCTGCCGCCTGGTCTGGGATTCCATTGGCTACTTCGTGCCGGAGGATCTCGTTCTACCAGACATGAGCTATCCCGCATCCTGCAAGATCGACGGCGGCGACGGGATCGTCCAGCTGTTTTTGACCCAAGTGTCGGAAGAGAGCGGTATGCTGCTGGACGTGCACGCGGACGATCTGTCCTTCGTGACGCTCTGGCCGAAGCCCAAGGGCGGCTGGGCCCAGTGGCTGGCCCCCATGGAGGAATACCGAAAGCTCTTTGCGGTCCTGGCAAAGCCTGGGTGTATGGAACTGCTGGGCTGTCTCTATAGGCGCAACGCAAGCTGGTTCTCGCCGGGGGCCGTGGTGAAGGACATGAAAATGCCGAGGGAAGCGGCGGCAGAACTGCTGGAAGCGCTGACGGAGCGGGGGATCCTGACATCCATGGATCTGGAACTGGAGGACGGCCAGGCGAGGGTCTATCGGGTGACGGAGCCGGTCAAGCTGGTGCCGTTTCTCCTGCTGGGGCGGGTGCTCATGCAGTATGATTCAAACCTCATACGGTTCGGCGACGCTTTGCCGATCATAGGCCCGGACGAGGTCTGGGCGGAAACAGAAAAGGAGGCATAAAAATGAAATATTATCTGAAAAAATATTGGGTTGCCAATCTTTTGGCGATCCTGCCGGGGCTTGTCGTGTGCGCCTTGCAGGTCGGAAACGATCTTTTGATGATGCGGGCCTTTGAGGGCATCATTGACCGCAATCTGAGCGACTTTATCTTTTGGATGTTGATGATGGCGGGCGCCTGGGTCCTTCTTTTGTGGATCGGCAGTCTGCGGGATTATTTCCAGGCCCGCGCCATCAGGGCTATGAACAACGCGGTCCGAAGGGACATAGCGGCGACACTGCTTGCCAAGTCCCACACGGATTTTCACGAAAAGGACACGGGGGAGTACCTGTCCTGGTTCACCAATGACGTGAACCAGATGGAGGATCTCGCGTGGACCCCCTTCTATCAGTGTATGGATTACGCGGCCACCGCCATCTTCTGCGTCGTCGCTCTGCTGACGCTCCACTGGTCGCTGCTGGTGGCGGCGCTGGTCAACGCGGCAGTTATGCTGCTTGCCCCACAGCTTTTCACCAAGCGCATGGAGAAGCTGGGCGAAGCCTGCGAGACGGAGCAGGCCAAGGCCACCGGGAGGCTTAAGGATGTTTTGTCAGGCTATGATGTCCTGCGCTCCTTTGGCCGGGAACAGCGCTTCCGTCAGGGGGCGGAGGTTGCCAGTGAACAGATAGAAAAGCCCAGGTTCAGGTTGAGATATGTGAAGGCTTTCATAACCGCCGGATTCGGCTGTGTAAACTTAGGCTGCCAGATGCTGATCAATCTTTTGATAGGCTTGCTGTCCATCCGGGGCGTGATCCTCCAGGGCGCCCTGATGGGCGGGGGAAATCTGGTGGGAGGTCTTTCCAACAGCGTCGGCAACCTGGCCCAGTACCTACTGTCCTTCTCCGCCACGAGGCCCTATTTTGATAAGATCACCGTCCGGGCCGACGACGCGCAGGACGAGAAAGGCGGCGGTCAGCCCTCTATCAACAGCGCCATCACCGTGAAGAACCTGACCTTCCAATATGACGAGAAGCCCGTCCTCAGCGACCTGTCCCTCACCTTTAGGAAAGGCGGCAAGTACGCCCTGACCGGCCCCTCCGGGTGCGGCAAGTCCACCCTTTTGAAGCTCCTGCTAGGCTGGCTTCCTGACTACAGCGGCGCCATCCGCTTTGACGGCGCGGACGCCCATGATTTCACCCCGGAGCAGCTGCAGCAGCAGATGAGCTACATCGAGCAGAACGTGTTCCTTTTCAACTCCACCATCCGGGACAACATCACCCTGGGCGAGGACTTTTCCGACGCACAGATGGAGAAGGCCCTGCGGGACAGCGCCCTTATAGGCGACCTGGCCGCCATGCCAGAGGGCCTGGACACCCCGGTGGGCGAGGACGGCAGCAATCTCTCCGGCGGGCAGAAGCAGCGCGTCGCCATCGCCCGGGCGCTGATCCATGACCGCTCCATCCTCCTGGTGGACGAGGGCACCAGCGCCCTGGACCAGAAAAACGCGGACATCGTAGAAAAGAGCTTGCTGGCGAATCCCGACCTGACGCTGATTTTGGTCAGCCACCACCTGACCCCGGAGAGGAAAGCCCAGTTCACGAACGTGTACGATTTAGAGCCGGTGCCAGCCTACCGGCGGACAGCGTGAGGCGCGCGCATGCTCTCAGGCCGCTGCCGATGAAAGCCGTGGTCCGCGGGCCCGTTTCACGCGCTTGCCGGAGAGGAACAGCCCGCCGCGGGGCGCTCCTCTCCGGCAATTTTGCACTTTTCAGGGAAATATCAGCCGCTTATTGCAGCCGCTTGCGGACAGTCAGGATATTCTGCCCGTCGTGGTACTCATAGCGCACGTTGTCGGCCATCTGCTTGACCATATAGACGCCCAGGCCGCCTATCCGGCGCTTCTCCGCCGGGAGGGTCACGTCCGGATCCGGCTTCGCCAGCGGGTCATAGGGCACGCCCCGGTCCGCGAAGGTCAGGCAGGCCGTCAGAGTGTCCTCCTCCGAATAGGGCGCGGCGCACGTCACGGCCAGTCCCCGTTCAGCACCGCGCCGAGCCCCGTCCTGCCGAAGGCGAGCAGGTCGTTCCAGAGCTGCTCCGCCGCCTCGCGGCCGTTGTCCTCGTCCACCACGACGGCGTCCGTCAAGTCGATGTCCAGCCAGGGGGCGTCCTCCAGGGAGCTGCTCATGAAGTCCACGTCGGCGGTCAGAACGCTCTCCCCCTCCACGGCCAGGTCCACGCTCACGCTGGTGGCGGCCGGGTCACGCCCGTCCATGCTGAAGCTGGCAACGATCTCCTCCTTTTCGGCGGTCCGGATGGTCAGCGTCAGGTCCAGAAACGCCGTCCCGTCCTCGCCCACGGCCTTGCCCCACTCTCCGGTCAGCTCGGCCCTGTAGTCCGACTCGATGACGAACTGCACCGCGGCCTCCTCATCGCTGAACAGGTCCAGCAGCTTCGCCATATCCCCGTGGTCCGCATGTATCTCGGTGATGTTATATGTGACCCCGTCTATCTCCCTGGTCCCGGCCTCCTGGACGCACGCCGCCAGGATCTCCTCCGCAGCCGCCTGCTGTTCCGCCGTCACGGTGTCCTCATCGCCGCCCAGCTCCTCTATCTCCTTCAGCAGCGCCTCCACGATACCGTCGTCGATGTCCATGTCTCCCCACTCCGGGACGGGAAGACCCAGCGCCTCCCAGTCCGGGTCCGGGATATCGCTCTCCTCCCCCTCCGGGGCCGGGGCGTCATCCCCCTCCGGCGTGTCGGAGAAGAGCCCCTCCAGAGCCTGGGCGTCCTCGGTGTTGTCGGTCACGTACACGCTGTTCAGGTCCGGCCCCTCCAGGGACAGTATCACCTGGTCCCCCTTCGCGGCCAGCACGGCCTGGGCAAAGGTCCCGCCGATGGTGTTGAAGGCCAGGCGCACCCCGGTCACATCCCCGTTCCCGGCGGCTTCCGCCGTGACGTTCACGCCGGTCAGGTCCAGAAGCGTCTCCCCTTCCGCGCTTATGACGGCGTTCCCCAGCCCGTAGCGGACGCCCACGCCCTCGCCCACGGCAGCGCAGCCGCTCAGCAGCACCAGCATGCTCAAAAACAGCACAGCGATCTTTTTCATGGCAATGTTCTCCTTTATCATTTCGTTGTCCGGACGGCTCTGTCCGTCCTATGCCTTTATACGGGCCAGGGGGCCGAAAGGGCCGACAGCGTCTAAAAAAATATTACCACAAATCGCCTCCGCATAACAGCCCTTTTGCATGAACGACCCTCCCCAGCGCATGAATGGTCCATCCCAGGGACGAAAAAGCGGCCCGCCCCGCCCGGACAGAAGACGCGGG
>CANRNA010000173.1 GCA_947631805.1 uncultured Oscillospiraceae bacterium
GAGGGAGCAAAAGAGATGTTGTTGGTAGACGAAGTTGACAACAGAGAGTTTTTGACAGGTTTATTCAACGCCATGTATGAGGAACTGCCAGCACCAAAACCGAAAAAGAAGAAATAGGCAACTTCCCATTTTTTCAGCCCTGGGAGCCCAGGGAGCTTCGCATGGCGCTTTCCACAAAGCTGTTGAGGGTCATCTGGTGGGCCGCGGCATACATCACCGCCTGCCGGTGCAGCTCCGGCGACACCCGCACATTGAAGCTGCCCTTATACGCCTTTTCCGGCTCGACGCCGTTTTCCTCGCACAGCGCCAGGTAATCATCCACAGCGCCGTGAAAATCATCTATCAGCTCCTTCGCGGTAGTCCCCTCGTAGGAGATAAGAGCCCGGACGCCCATGACCTTTCCGAAGAAGACGCCGTCCGCCTGGTCAAACTCCACGCTGCCGAGATAGCCCTTGTATTCCATCGTATTGCTCATATCAGACCCTCCTCGTCCAAAATCTCTATGAGCTGCTTGACCTGATACTCCAAAAGCTCTTTCCGTGGATGGGGCTTGTGCAGCAAGATAGGGGCATACTTGTCGCTGACGAACATGACCCGAGAGCCGCTGGTACGGCCCTTATTGGAGCGCTTGTAGGAGAAGTACCGCAAAAGCGCCTCCGCGTCGTCAAAGGTGAACGTCCTGGGCTTGGCCCTCAGCTTTTCTATCAGCTTTTCCTTCTGTCCCATGGGTATACCTCCTGCTTTATTAGCTTGATACAACAATAGCAACTAAATTTAGTTGCAAAAATTCACCAAAAAAGAAAGCACGCTCTCGCGTGTCTTTCTTTTTTGGTGGAGATAAGCGGGATCGAACCGCTGACCTCTTGAATGCCATTCAAGCGCTCTCCCAGCTGAGCTATACCCCCATCCCGGAACGGGCTATATCATATCACACCGCCCGCCGCTTGTCAACGTTTTTTTGCCGCGCGGGGGAAAAATCACTCCATGAACCGGTTCATATCGTCCAGCATACGCTCCAAAAGGGCCAGCTCCGCGGGGGAGTAATTCTCCTTGAGCTTGGCCACGCTCTCGGCGATAAAGGGGTAATCCGTGTTATAATAGGAGAAGAACCGGTCGCCCACGGACACCCGGCACTCCCGGCGGTCCGCGTCGGAGGCGGCGCGGACGGCGTAGCCCTTGGACACCAGGTTGTTGATCTTATAGGTGGCGTTGGGCTGGGATATGCCCAGCGTGTCGGCGAAGGTGCTGACGGTGGGAGAGCCCAGCAGATAGATCACATCCGCGGCATAGGCCTCCGTGGCGCTCAGGGAGCCGTCCCGCTCCTTGACCCGGCTGAACAGGTCCCGGTAGTGCTTGAGCCGGACGTGTTCGTACAGCGATTTCATTTTTTCATAGAGCATTGGGACCATCCTCCGGCGGCGCACAAATAATAAATGTACTATCAGATATTGCCAGTTTATCTCATTGCCGCCGGGTTGTCAATCCATGAACAGGCATTTTTACCAAAAACTGGCGCGAAAAGTGTTGGAAAGTACCGTAATGACAGCTTTCTCACCATTTTGGGACCGGAAAAGCACCGCGAAAGGAGCAAAGACGATGGTAGAACTGCGATTCAACGTGAGCGAGGTGGATTACGCCTCCGTCTTCCAGGCGCTGGCGGGGGGCATGGCGGGGCCCGCCGCCATGATGGCCCGGGCGCTGCCGGACAGCGCCAAGGAGGAGATGGCGGTCAGCTATATCAACGCCAACGCCGCCCGGCTGGAGGACTGGCTGGCGGGGGCCCTGGCCGCCAAGGGCGTGCGGATGAAGATATCCGGCGCCCGGGCCGCCGTCGTGCGGCGGTGAAACGCCCGCACACCCGCTTGCGGCCAGGCCGCAAGCGGGTGCGTGCTTATCAAAAACCGGGTTGCGATAGATCACACTCTCTGCCGCCGGGCCCAGCTCCGGATGGCAAGGGGGATGCACACGACGCCGATCAGGCCCGGGACCGTGATGAGCATCCAGGGCGACCACACGCTCAGGCCGAAGATGTGGAATATATTGTAACTCAAGTAGTCGTAGCTGTTGCCCACCAGAGGGAGATACTGGCTCACCGCCATCAACCACTTGGGCAGGTAGCGCGCAAGTATATCCGGTACATAGACGAACGCCAAACTGTAGACAAGGGCCAGCACGTTGTTTTTCGCCAGGGACGACATGAGCATGACAAGCCCCGCATAGCCGAACACACCGATCAGGCCGAAGGCCAGCTGATAAAGCTCCGCCTGAAGCATGTTCCAAGGGGCCACGGCCAGCAGACTTTCGTATTGGATGGGCAGGTCCCACCCGCTTGTACCCAGATAGATCAGCTGCACCAGCACCTTGCCGCCCGCGATGAGCAGATAGAACTCCAACGCGAAAGCCATTCCGTTGAGGACCTTGACACGGGCCAGCTTTTTCCAGCCGTATTTGGTGGTGTGCAGCAGGGGCGCGGTGTTGCTGTACCACTCCCCGGAGAAGACGAACGCCAACGCGATAGCCAGATAGGGCGCCATCTTCGCCCAGTTAAATTCCAAGGCGCCCTTTATCCAACCCTGGGTCCACTCATAGGGCCAGGGCTCCTTGATCTTGCTGTTCATATCCAGGAGCATCTGCTTGTCGGCCTCGCTCATCCCCTCGTTCTGCCGGGTGGTCTCCAACGTGAACTCCAAAAGGTCCGCCCGGCGCTGATAAAAGTCGGTGAGCTTCGTCGTGTCCACATAGTGGATCAGCGGCTGATACTCCTGACCTTCCGGGTCCTCCAGCTCCGGGTATAGTTTGACGAGATAGCCCGATGCCAGTTGCCAATCCCCCATTGAGCGAAGACCCGGCCTTTCATACATGTCATAGCTCTCATACTTCGCCACGATCTTTTGGAGCGTCTCGTCCGTCCACTCGTCGCCGAATTGGGAAAACTCCTCTTGAAAGCCCCGAATATTGGAATAACCGTCAAAATCGTTGCCATATATGTCGGTCCCATCATTGGTGGTGCCGAAGCCGATCCATTGATACTGAAAAACGCCTCCCCAGATAACGCTGTATGCAAAGCACAGCAGCACGCATATCCACACCCTGGGTGTCCGCCACAGCCTTTTATGTTCCAAAACAAACAGTTCCATGTGTCACGCCTCCTTCGCGCCGAAATAATAGAGATATGCGTCGTCCAGTATGGGCTCGCAGGTCACCGCCTCCGGCGAGGGCTGCTCGTCGGAGATGATGCGCAGCACCACGTTGTCCCCCTCGTGCCGGTAGTTGGCCACGGTGACCTCCGCCTGCCAGAACCGGGCCTGGGTCCGGGGGACGGTCAGCTCCCAGACCTTTCCCTTGACTTCTTCCGCCAGCTCCGGGACGGTGCCCTGCATGATGAACTGCCCGGCGTTCATCACCAGCACCTGGTCCGCGATGGCCTCCACATCGGAGACGATATGGGTGGACAGGATCACGATCTTGTCCACGGCGTATTCGGAAAGCAGGTTTCTCAGCCGCACCCGCTCCTTGGGGTCCAGGCCCGAGGTGGGCTCGTCCAGAATGAGCACCTGGGGGTTATTGAGCATGGCCTGGGCGATACCCACCCGCTGCTTCATGCCCCCGGAGAAGGTCCGTATCTTCCTGTCCGCCACGGCGGCCAGGTCCAGCATCCCCAAGAGCTCCCTCACCCGCTTTTCCGCCCGGTCACGGGGGATGCCCTTCAATGAGGCGATATAGGAGAGGAACTCCGCGGCGGTGTAGGTGGGGTAGTATCCGAAGTCCTGGGGCAGATACCCCAGCACGTTCCGGTAATCCTCCCCCATGCCCACCACGTCCTTCCCGTCCAGGCGCACCTCCCCGGAGGTGGGCTCCAGAATGGCGCACAGCATCCGCATGAGGGTGGTCTTGCCCGCGCCGTTGGCGCCCAGCAGACCGTAGACGCCGGGGGTGAGCGTGGCGCTGACCCGGTCCACGGCGATCTTGCGGCCGTAGTGCTTCGTCAGGCGGTCAATCGACAATTCCATACATATTTACCTCCTTGTTCGCATGG
>CANRNA010000174.1 GCA_947631805.1 uncultured Oscillospiraceae bacterium
GAGTCGCCGCCGTTGTTGAAGGGCACGATGATGGTCACAGGGCTTTCAGGCCACGCCACGTCGTCCGCGGCAAAGGCGGTGACGCCCATGCTCAGGACCATAGCGAGCGCGAGGACAGTGCAGATGATCTTCTTCATGATGAATAGAACTCCTTTCAAATTTTTACGTTTTTTGCGGATGGGTTCTTCCTGCTCGGATGACGATGGTTTATCCTGCGTTTTTCCGGCTCCGGGCCCTCACCTCCTTAATAACTGTCATGATGACCACCGCGGCGGCGATCAGAAGGAACACCGCGGGGATGGGCCGGGTGAAGAAGGGGGTCAGGTCCCCCTCGTTGAGCATACTGGCCCTGCGCAGGTACAGCTCCACCATGGGCCCCAGGATGAATCCCATGATGAGCGGCGCAAAGGGTATCTCCGCCTTTTTCAGCAGATAGCCCAGCACGCCGAAGCCCAGCACGCACCAGATGTCAAAGACCCGGTTGTTCACAGCGAACGCGCCGATGATGCACATGATCATGACGACGGGCAGAAGATATATCTTCGGCAGGCTGAGGAGCTTCACGAAGCCCCGCATGCCCAGGTACATCAAAACGAGCATCACCACGTTGGCGATGAGAAGGGCGATGAAAATGCTGTAGACCAGCGGGCCGTCCGTCTTGAACAGCAGCGGTCCCGCGGTGACGCCCTTCATGGTCAGCGCGCCCAGGAGTATGGCCGTGGTCACGTCCCCGGGGATGCCCAGGGTCAGCATGGGGATGAGCGCGCCGCCCACCGTGGCGTTGTTGGAGCTCTCGGAGGCGATCAGCCCGTCCACCACGCCGGTGCCGAATTTCTCCGGATACTTGGAGGAATTCTGGGCCACGGAGTAGGCGATCACGTTGGCGGTGCTGCCTCCCAGGCCCGGCAAAATGCCGATGCCGGTGCCGATGAGCGCGGCGCGCAAAATGCCGAACCAGTGGGAGAAAAACTCCTTGATGGAGATGCCCAGTCCCTTCATCTTAAAGGCCAGAGGCTTGATCTTCTCGCTCTTCACGGCGTAGGCCTCCACGGTCTCGATGACCTCCGTCACCGCGAACAGGCCGATCATGATGGTGATGATGTCAAAGCCCTTGCCCAGCGACGTGAGCCCGAAGGTGAACCGGGGCGCGCCGTCGATGGGGGCCGCCCCCACCGTGGCCAGGGCGATGCCGATGAGCGCCGACAGAAGGCCCTTGGCCAGATTCTTTCCAGCCAGGCTGGCGATCAGCGTCAGGGAGAAGATGCCCACCGCCGCGTACTCAAAGGGACCGAATTTCAGCGCCACCTTCGCCAGCTGCGGGGAGATGAATATCAACAGCAGGATGCTGATAAGGCCGCCCACGAAGGAGGCGAGGATACCCGTTCCCAGGGCCCTTCCCGCCTCGCCCTTCCGCGCCAGGGGCGCGCCGTCAAAGCAGGTGGCGATGGACGCGGGGGTGCCCGGTATGTTGATGAGGATGGCGGATATCAGCCCCCCGGAGATACCGCCCAGATACAGGGCTATCAAAAGGGTGATGCCGGGTATGGTGTCCATGCTGTAGGTGAGCGGCAGACACAGCGTCACCGCCATATTGGCCGACAGCCCCGGGATGGACCCGAAGACGATGCCCAGGGCCACACCGACGAATATCAGCGCCAGGCATTCCAGATTAAACTCGTTTTGGATGCCCACCAAGAGATTACCGATCATAAGATACCTCCCAGAAGTCCGAGGAAGCCCGCCGGGAGCCGCAGATGGAACCCCTGGGCAAAGGCTACGTAGCACAGCACCGGCACCGCCACCGTCAGCACGGCGTATACCAGCCAGTTGCGTTTTATGTGTCTGGAGCACAAGAGGAAGAAGCTGAGAAGATAGAACGCGCTGCCCCAGACAAAGCCCGCGTGCTCGATGAGCAGGATGGATAGGAACAGGAGCACGAAGGACACCACAGCGGCTATGGTCTTGGCCGCGCCGCCGCTCTCATCCAGCGCCGGGCTCTCCTCTTTCGCCGGGGACGCGCTCTTTCGGTCCCGCAGGGCGGTGAGAACGATCACCAGGCTCAGCCCGATGGCCGCCACCGCGCACAGGCGCGGGATGAACGTGCTCGAGAGCTTCACAAGAGTGGTCTGCCGGATGGAAAACGTCTGCGTGTAGTAGACCACAAACACCAGTATCGTCACCAGGCCGGTGATGAGGTCTGTTTTCCACTTGTTTTTCATTGCACATCTCCTTACTTAGTCAATTTTGCCGTGTCACGGGTCCGGATCAAAAACCGCTCTCACCCCTTTGTGTGTATCCGCTCGATCAGGTTTGCGTACAACTTGTATTTCAGATGTATACAAGCTCGGGAAGGAATTAGAGCGCCTCTGCCCGACGGCTTTCCCTGACAAAAATGGTTTTAAGTTGTTTTTATGTTGTATACAAAATCATCCAAAAAGAAACGGGCCCCTCTCCCCCGCCGCGGTCTCAGTCCATATTGGTGAGGAACCGCTCCAGCTGGGTCTGATGCTCCTCCAGTACATGGATGGTCTCCTCGGTCTTCCCCTCCCGGAGAAGCTCCACCATCCGCCGGTGCTGGACCACGGAGGACTCGATGCGCCCGGGCATCATGACGCTCTTGTAACGGACGCGATACATCCGCGCCTTGTAACGTCTGACAACGTCCTTCATAGGAGGATTGTCGTAATAGCGGTACATATAGAGGTGGAACTGTTCGTCCAGCTCCAAAAAGCTGTCGTAATCCTTGTCTCTGGCCGCGATGTCCATCTTCTGGATCATCCGCATCATCTCGTCAAAGTCCTCTTCGCCCAGCTTGTCGATGGACTTGCGGATGAGATATCCCTCCACCAGCGCCCGGAAGTCGAAAAGCTGCCGGGCTTCCTCATAAGATATCTCCCGGACGACGATCCCCTGGTGGGGGATGATGGTGATAAGGTCCTCATATTGCAGCCGCTGCAGCGCCGCCCGAACGGGCGTCCGGCTCATGTTCAGCGTCTCGGAAAAGTAGGTCTCGGAAAAGGCGTAGGCATCTCGGGGGTCCGTCCTCACGATGATGGATTTTATTGCCTCGTATGCGTCCTGCGTCTTCATGCCAAAACCTTGTTTACACACCAAATGTATTTCAGCCGTATGCTGATGGGATTAGCATAACAAATAATCGCGGCGCTGTCAATACGGTTTTTGTCGCTTCCGCTCAGATTGGGACGATTTACCGCGCCCATGGACGCAAGAATCGCCCCTGGAGGGCCGGGAGCGGTCCTTCCGGGGGCGATGCGCGCGAGCTCACGGGCCGCGGTCCTCCCCTGCCGGGGGGACATAGCGGCCTGTCTTTTTCCGCTGCCTGACGCACTGGGTCAAAAGGTACTCTATCTGGCCGTTCACCGACCGGAAGTCGTCCTCCGCCCAGGCGGCCAGCTCGTCGTAGAGGCTGGCGGATATGCGCAGAAGAAGCTGCTTTTTCTCGTTCTTGCCGGGCATGGGGCGTTAATAGAGGCTGCCGGAGTTGACGACGGGCTGGGCGTCCTTGTTGCCGCAGAGCACCACCAGAAGGTTGGACACCATGGCCGCTTTCCGCTCCTCGTCCAGGTCCACCATGCCGCCCTTGTTGAGCCTGTCCAGAGCCATCTCCACCATGCCCACGGCCCCGTCCACGATCATCTTCCGGGCGTCGATGATGGCGCTGGCCTGCTGGCGCTGGAGCATGACGGCGGCAATCTCCGGCGCGTAGGCGAGATAGGTGATGCGGGCCTCCAATATCTCCAGCCCTGCCTCGTCCACCTTGCCCTGTATCTCCTTGCGGATACGCTCGGCCACCACCTCGCTGGAGCCGCGAAGAGACCCCTCGTCCGCCACGCCGTCGCCGGTGGTATCCACGTTGGGGGACACGTCGTAGGGGTAGAGCCGCACCACGTTCCGCAGGGCGCTGTCCGTCTGGATGGAGAGGAACTCCACGTAGTTGTCCACGTTGAACACGGCCTTGGCGGTGTTCACGATCCGCCATATCACCACGATGCCGATCTC
>CANRNA010000175.1 GCA_947631805.1 uncultured Oscillospiraceae bacterium
GCATCTGCGAGGGCATCTGCGTGCTCAACTACGGCAAGGTCATCGCCAAGGGCGACCCGGACCAGATCAAGAACGACCCGGTGGTCATCGAGGCCTATCTTGGCAAGAAGGGGGCGAAATAAATGCTGACCGTTGAGAATATCGACGTCTTTTACGGCGCCATCCACGCCATCAAGGGCATCTCCTTTGAGGTGAACGAGGGGGAGATCGTGGCACTCATCGGCGCCAACGGCGCGGGCAAATCCACCACCCTGAAGACCATCTCCGGCGTCATGCACCCCCGCAACGGCAAGATCACCTTCCTGGGCGAGGACATCACCCGCACCGACGGCTACAAGCTCCCGGCCAAGGGCCTGGCCCAGGTGCCCGAGGGGCGGCGCATCTTCCTGCAGATGACCGTCATGGAAAATCTGGAAATGGGGGCCTACATCCGCAAAAAGCCCCCCCAGTCCGATTTTGACAACGTGTTCTCCCACTTCCCCCGCCTGAAGGAGCGCCGCAGCCAGATCGCGGGCACCCTGTCCGGCGGCGAGCAGCAGATGCTGGCCATGGGCCGGGCGCTCATGAGCCACCCCAAGCTGCTCATGCTGGATGAGCCCTCCATGGGCCTGGCCCCCATATTGGTGGAGGAGATATTCAACATCATCCGGGAATTCCACGCCTCCGGCACCACCATCCTGCTGGTGGAGCAAAACGCCGAGATGGCCCTGCAGATCGCCGACAGGGCTTATGTGCTGGAATCCGGCCGCATCAGCCTCTCCGGCACCGGCCGGGAGCTGGCCGAGAGCGACGAGATCAAAAAGGCCTATCTGGGCGGCTGAGAGCGCGTCAAACTTTTTGGCTGAGAAGGTCCTGGAGCATGGCAAGGAGGGCATTGCCGACGCCATCAAGGGCGGTCTCGGCGGCCTGTTCAAGAAATAAGCACACCACAAAAACGCGCATGGAGATTCCCTCCATGCGCGTCCGTTTTTCCAAGGCTGAGACGCTCACTTTTGTGGGCGTCTCACATTGTCTCCATCTCCTCCAGCGCGGGAAGCGCCCGGCCGCTGTAGTCGAAAAGCGCCTGGTTGGCCCACTCGTTTCCCCCAGGGCCCCTCTCCCCGGTGTAGGCCAGGGCCGCCGGGGTGGCCCACTGGCTCCCCGGCACCGGTATCCACGCCGGTTCCCACCAGATGAAGCCCCTGCCTCTCCCGCCGGGCACAGCCCGTATGGCCGCCGCCAGGTCCCGCAGAAAGTCCCGCTGCCCCGCCGGGGTCATGGGATAGGCTGTCCGCTCCGCCAGAGCGGCCGTGGCGGCCATGCCCTTGCGCTGGTCCGGCGCCAGTCTTTCATAGTCCCCGTAATCCTCCAGGGTGAAGCCCATGGATGTCTCCGCCACCAGCACGTCCTTCCCGAAGCGCGCCGCCGTGGCGGCCATGCTCCGGGCCAGGCCCTCCATGGGCCCGTTCCAGAAGGGGTAATAGCTCATGCCGATGATGTCAAAATCCATCCCCCCGGCGGCAAAATATCCCTCGAACCAGGCCCGGTAGCGGTCGCTGTCGGGGCCGTTGTCCAGGTGGATGACGGTCTCCGCCTCCGGGCACACCTCCCGGCACGCCCGCAGGCCCGCGCTGAGAAGGCGGGCGATATTGCCCATGGCGGGCATACGCCCCACCGGCCAGAGAAGGCCGTTGGTCACCTCGTTGCCCACGGCGACCATGTCCGGGGCAAGGCCCTCCTCCCGGAGACGTCGAAGCGCATCGCCGGTGAAGCTGTACACCTGCTCCTCCAGCGCCTTTATGTCCATCCCCTGCCATGCCTTGGGGGTGATCTGCTTGCCGGGGTCCGCCCAGAAGTCGCTGTAGTGGAAATCCAGCATCCACTGGCAGCCCGCCGTCCGGGCCCGCCGCGCCAGGGCCATGACCGTGTTCAGATCGCAGGTCCCCGCCCCGTAGGGCTCCCCCTGGGGGGAATAGGGGTCGTTCCACAGCCTGAGGCGCACCAGGTCCATCCCGTGGCGGCGCAGGATGGCCATGGGGTCCCCAGGTCCATTCCTGTCAGAGAACCGGCCGCCCCGGGCCTCCACCTCCTCCAGCGTGGACAGGTCCATTCCCTTGATGAACGCCATCAGCTCCCCCTGTCCTCCCGGGAGAAGTCCTCAAAGTCCGTGAACCGGCGGAGCATGGCCCCGTACCGGAACCGGGCCATATTGTTTTTCTCCAGCACATCCGCCTCGCTTCCCCTGTACTGGCAGCGGATGCAGTAGTATTCGTCCCTGTCCCTATCGTAGAACATGTCGATGTCCAGGTCCCGCATGAAGCAGGACGGGCACCGGTAATTCAGTCTGCCTTTTCCAGCCTGAGCCATGTGGTGAACACCTCCTTCTCTTTCAGCGTGCCCTGATAGCCCAGGGTGAACATGGGGCTGAAAGCGTACCCCTCCCGGACGTAGCCGCTCTTATCCCGGCCCTGGCAGGCCATGGACACCTTCGTCTCGATGGGCGGCAGGACGCAGGACACCTCCTCCGCCTCCGGCGCGGATGCCTCCCGGCACCGGTACTCGTAGGGGATGGTCTCCGTCCTCTCCCCCGCCCGGACGGCCAGGGTCAGCCCCGTCATGTCCTCCGGGTACTCGGTGGTGCCGTAGCAGGCCACCATATACTCGTTGATGGTCACATCCGCCTCCGGGTCGCTCATGGCGAGCACCCGCCGCTCTGTCTTTATCTGGCCGCTCCCCTCCGGGAAAGTGATCACGGTCTCTATCTTCACGGTCAGGTCCGAAAACACCACCTCCACCGGGTCCAGGGTCAGCACCCGGTCCGTGCCGTTTTGGGAGAAATGGGCCTTCGTCCGGCACAGGCACAGGTCCACCTCCTCCCCGCCGTGGCACACCTTGGCGCTGCGGACGGTCCCCTCCCCGGCGTAGTGGGTGAAGTAGCCCGCCCGGTACTTCTCCTGGATGAGGAAGGGATAGCTGGCGTCCTGGACGTGCTTGGTGCCGATGCCCACCGGCCAGACCAGCTTCGCCGCGTAAGGCCGCAGGTCCACGATGGCCCCGCCCTGGTCCATGTTCACGCACGCCCGCATATAGGGGTCGCAGTACCAGAAAAGCTGCTTGTCGCTGCCGTACAGGATGTCCCGCCACAGGGCGCACTCCGGCTCGGTGTAATGCTTCTTTTTCCGGTAATAGGCCGCGAACTCGCTCATGGTCATGTCCGTGAGCAGCCCCTCTTTTTTCAGCTTTCCGTAATAGGCGCACCCGTCCTCGTAGGACTTTTTCAAAAGCTCGTAGGGCGCCTCCCACCGGCCCATTTTGTTCATCCAGCCGGGGCCCACGAACATCATGTTGTAGGCATAGCCGTTGTTGAACTTTGCCAGATACCGGTACTGGTCGATCAGGTTGTACAGATAGGGGTACTCCCACGTGTCCGGGTCGTATATCATCCCCCGCAGCACGTTCTGGGGGTGAGTGCCGAAGTTGGAGCCGTTGCCGTCGTAGCAGGCCAGCAGGTCACGGGAAAGATGGGGTATGGCCACGATGCCGCTGTCCTCCGCCTCGTTGGCCGCCGGGGCGTGGGTGTTCTGCCTGGAAGGTATCCAGGGAGCCCAGGGGCCGCCGTCCATCAGGGTGTACCAGGAGTTGTTGCAGGTGTGATATGCCTTGGGGCCCTCCTCCCAGCAGGTGGCGACAGCGCACTCCACCGAGGGGTATTCCGCCTTGATGAAGTTGATCAGGTCCGCGTCCATGTAATAGGAGCCGGTGGAGGCGGGGTAAAAGCCGAACCGCTCGTAGAACTTCCCGAACACGTCCCGGACGATGGCTTTCTTGTCCTCCATGGAGAACATCCAGATGCAGAAGTCCTTCGTCTTATACTTCTCCCGGAACTGCTCGCAGGGCAGCCCCAGCAGGCTCAGAGCTATCTCGTCCCCGTACCGGGCATGGTGGTCCTTGGCGATGGCCACCGCCTCGTCGTTGAAAAGGCTGGCGTAGGTCATCTGGATGGTGGTCTTCAGGCC
>CANRNA010000176.1 GCA_947631805.1 uncultured Oscillospiraceae bacterium
ATCGCGTTTTTGCTCAACGCGCTTGCCCAGTATCTCTCGCGCTGAGTGGGTCCGCTTGGGATGCGGGCCCTTTTCTGTTTACTTCTCCCGGGGAATTTGGTAATATCTCCTTATAAAATATAGGGGAGGCGCGGCATGAAGACCGTCTATTTCGACAAGGATATCCCCCGGGTGCTGGCCACGAAGGGGGCCGCCCGGTTCAGGGCCACGCGGGGGCTGCTGTACACCGGTATCAACGCGGTGAAATACAAAAAGGACATCCCGGACCCTCCCCTTCCGGCGGACAACTGGGTGCGGGTGAAGAACCTGTGCTGCGGCGTGTGCGGCACGGATGTGAGCTTTTTCAAGGCCACCACCGGCACCGGCTCCGCCCTGGAGCCCATCCCCGCCAGCCGGAAGACCTTTTTGGGCCACGAGAACGTGGGCCTGGTGGTGGAGACAGGCTCCGCCGTCACGGCGGTGAAGGTGGGCGACCGGGTGGGCATCCGGGCCTATATGGCCGGGTGCGACAACAAGGACCTGCCCCGGTGCCCCAACTGCGCGGCGGGCAATTACAGCATCTGCGAAAACTACGGCGCGAAGCCGCGGTTCGACCTGGAGTGGACCGGCGCGGGCTGGTCCGACAGCTTCATAGCCCCCCAGCAGCAGCTGTACAAAATACTGCCGGAGCTGACCATGGACCAGGCGGTGATGCTGGAACCGGCCAGCGTGGCGGTGCACGCGGTGCTGGCGGCCCCGCCGCAGGCGGGGGAGAAGGTGCTCGTCATGGGCTGCGGCGTCATCGGGCTGGCCATCGTCCAGGCGCTGAAGGTGGTCCAGCCGGAGTGCCAGGTGTGGGCTATGAGCCGGACGAAAGACAAGCTGGACTTTGCCATGCGGCTGGGCGCGGACCACATACTGACCGGCGACGCCCTGGAGGCGGCCAGCGCGGCCTGCGGGGGCAGCCCGGTATATAAGGGCATGAGCCGGAAAAACCGCTTTTTCTTCGGCGGGTTCGACCGGGCCTTCGACTGCATCGGCGGGGGCTGGGCCAACACCCTGGGGGTGCGGCTGCTCCGGGCGCGGGGCACCTTTGTGAAGGTGGGGCACCACATGAACGCCATCCGATACGACGAGACCCCGGTCTGGTGGCAGGAGCTGACGGTGGTGGGCATCGACTCCCACGGCATGGAGACGTGGGAGGGACGGCGGCTGTACACCTTCGACCTGGTCCAGGAGTGGATACGGGACGGGAAATACTCGGTGGACGGGTTCGTGTCCCATCACTTCCGGCTGGACGACTACAAGGAGGCCCTTCGCCTGGCGATGACGGCGCCGGGCGGCGTGTTCAAGATCGTGCTGGACTGCGAATAACGAAGCTGCATTACTGAAAATACATCCCCCGGGCGTGAAGGCCCGGGGGATTTTTGTAACTTGACAAGAAAATGATGCAGGAGTATATTCTATCTTGATAGAACTTCTATTACGATAGAATATAAGGAGGCGCTGTCATGAAGAAGGTGTTAATGGTCCTGCTCCTGGGGGCGGTGTGCCTGGCGCTGGCGGGGTGCGGCAAGGCCCGGGACCTGGATTTTGAGGCCTGGTATGATATCGACGCGGACCTGTGTCCGGAGGAGCGGACGCTCAGCTACAGGGAAAAAGCCGTTGTTGTGAACACGGGGACGGATGAGGCGGAGGAGCTGTATTTTCATATTTACGCCAATATGTTCAAGCATCTGTACCAGGTGGAGGATGGGGACATCGCCGTCACGTCGGTTTGGGACGGGGGCGGCCGGGCCCTGGACTTTGAGCGGATGCAGGAGGGAGTGCTCTACCGGATGGCGCTGGACGAGCCCCTGAAGCCCGGGGAGGGGATGGAGTTGACCATCACCTGTGACGGGCGCATCCCCGATCTGGAGAGGAAATACGGCGTGTCGCCGGACGGGGATGTGCATCTGCCGCTTTTCGCGGCCCAGCTGGCCGTGTTTGACGAAGACGGCTGGGACATCGACCCCCTGCCGGAGGAGGGGGACGGGCGGTACGCGGAGGCGGCGGACTACGCGCTGACCATACGGGTGCCGGAGGGGTATACCGTCGCCTGCAACGGCACGGAGACGGGGTGCGAGACGGCCGATGGAGTCACCGCCTACCGCTTCCGGGCGGACAAGCGCCGGGAGCTGGTCGTCATGGCGTGCCGGGACTATGCGCGCCGGGAGCGGACCGTGGGCGGCACGAAGATATTGGGGTATTTCAACACGGCCGTGAGCGGCGTGACGGAGCGGAGCATGGACCAGGTCATGGACTGGGCGGCGTTCGCCCTGGGGTATTACAACAGCTTCCTGCCGGATTACCCGTATGACACCCTGGTGGTCACCAACGCGGCGCTGGGCTCCAACGTGGCGGTCAACATGGAGTATTCCGGGATGCTGACCGTCTATATCACCGAGCAGAACGGCGGCTACGCCTCCCGCCTGGGCGCTTACCACGAGGTGGCCCACCAGTGGTTTTACGGGCTGGTGGGCAATGACGAGAACCGGGAGCCCTGGCTGGACGAGGGCTTTGCCACCTTTGCCACGGGGCTGTGTCTGGAGGCGTCCGGGGCGGAGGATGTGGAGGGGACATACTGGGACGTGTATGCCGTGAGCGACGAGACCTTGCCGGGGCGGAAGGTGAACGTGGGCCCGGACAAGGCGGAGGTTTATGAATTTGTCGTCTACAACCGGGGCTGCTCCTTTTTGAAGCGCCTGATGGACGCGGTGGGCCGGGAGGCGTTTTTGTCCCTGCTGGGGACCTACTGCCGGGACAATATGTATGGCGTTGCCAGGACGGAGGATTTTCTGAGCGCCCTGTACGCCGGGACGGACCGGGATGTGTCCGCCCTGGTGGACGAGTACATCGGGTGAGCGCCATGAAAAGGGCCATTCTTTTCGTGTGGCAGGCGTCCGCCATCGCGGCGGTCGTCCTCGTGTGCCTGGCGCTGGGGCTGCGGTGCCTGGGGGTGGAGACGGTCCCTGTGGGGCGGCGGATAGAGCTGGGGGAGCGGCGCGCCCGCCGGGGCGAGCGGTTCACCGCGGCCATGGGACTGCAGGCGGTGATGTGGGGCGCGGGAGTGATGCTGGCGGTTTACGGGGCCAGCGCGCTGTACTGCGCGGTGGAGTATGACCGGGTGAGCTGGGAGCTTTTCTGCCAGGTATGGTCCAGGGCGGACGCGGTCCACTACCGCTCCCTGGCGGAGCTGGGCTATCACGGGTATATCGAAAACGGCCAGCACCTTTTCCTGGTGTTCTTCCCCCTCTATCCCTGGACCGTCCGGCTGCTGGCTTGCGTCATCCCCGACTATGCCCTGTGCGGCCACCTGGTGTCGGCCCTCTCCTACATGGCGGGGTGCTGGGTGTTCGCCCGGCTGGTCACGGAGGAATTCGGCTGGAGGACGGCGCGGCTGAGCCTGGGGCTGTTTTCCGCCTATCCCTTCGGGTTCTTCTTCGCCGCCGTCTACACGGAGAGCCTGTTTTTCCTGCTGTCCGTCACCGCGTTTTACTGCATCCGCCGCCACCGCTATCTGCTGGCGGGTGTGACGGGGGCCCTGGCGGCCCTGACAAGAATGCAGGGCGCGTTCCTGCTGCTGGCGGGGCTGGCGGAGTATCTCGTCAGCGAAAGGCCCTTGGAAAAGCTCCGGGGGAGGCGGTGGAGAGCGCTGTGGGGCGATGTGTGGAAAAAGCTGCTGCCCCTGGCGCTGATGGGGGCGGGCACGGCGGTCTATCTGTGGCTGAACTGGGACGTGGAGGGGGATATGTTCCGCTTCGCCTATTACCAGCGGGAGCACTGGTATCAGTATGCCACGCCTATGCACCGGTGCCTGGCCACCATCTGGAACGAGCTCACCGACCGGGCCGCGCCCCGGCTGGCGGGGACCGTGTGGCTGCCGGACACGGCGGTGTTCATATTATGCCTGGG
>CANRNA010000177.1 GCA_947631805.1 uncultured Oscillospiraceae bacterium
GCCTGACAGCAACCCAGAACACGATAACTGCCCCAATATTGGAAGCAACACCCTTTGTTGGATATACAAGTCCGCCATTGGTGACAGAACCGCCAGTTGCAACACAAGCACCTGTACAGATCGAGACACTTGTATGGATTCCGACAAACGGTGGGGAAAAATACCACAGAACCAGTGGTTGCAGTAATATGGTCAATCCGCAACAGGTTACTCTGTCGGAAGCTCAAGCACGAGGATTTACTGCATGCAAGCGGTGTTATTGATAAGAGGCGCTAATATGTCATTCGGCGGATTTAGCTGGAAACGAGCGCTGGGTGTTACCAGCGCAAAGCGGAAGATAGCCAGGGCAACAGGCATCCCGACCACAAAGGCAGGAAGAAAGAGAAAGGCCCAGAATATGCTCTGGAAAGGCGTATTCGGAACACCAAAACGCAGGAAAAGATAAAATACCCCCTACTTACAAGCGCAAGCGCACCGGCCCCCCGGTGCGCTTGATATTTCCGTTGTACTCGCTTTCCGCACCCCCCGGAGCTATTCAATAGAGCGCGGTCGTATGGGCCCGCCTATGCCCATCTCCCGCCGCCACTGGGGTGCCTCCCCGTCGTCGGCCCAATACTCGTCCACGGCCCGTATCCTCCCGTCCTCCACCCGGATGAACGACACCGCGTGAAAGGACCCGGCCCCCTCCTTCGGGAACACCCGCGTCACGGTGATGACCAGGTCCCCGGCCCGCTCGATTCGCTCTATCTCCCCGTCCCACCGGCCGGGATAGTCGCAGTTCGCCCGTATGAACTCTTCAATGGTAAAGCTCTCGTTGGTGCAGTGCCAGTTCACCACCGCCTCCGGAGCAAAATACCCCCTCATGGCATCCCCTTCCTGGTCCAGAACGGCCCGCCAGAAGCCTCTTATGTCCATGGTCCCGCCCTCCTTCGCGCACCGCGCATACCGGTAATATCGAAAGCCATCCGCCTCCCGCACATACTGAAATTCGGCCTTGTCATGACGCACAGCGCTGTCTCGCCCATAAAGCACCTCGCCGCTCACACCTGTATTGCCCCTTTATTATACCGCCCTTCCGCCCGGAGGGCAATATGCCGCCCCGAAGTCTTATATCTCCCTGGGAAAGAAAAACTTGTTCATCCGACTATTCAAATCGGCACTTTTTGTCAGTATAATTTTCCCCCCATAATCTTTCCGGAGGGACGTATACATGGACAAACGCGCATTACAGGCACTAATGGGCAGCGGCCTATACAGACTCACTCAGGAGCATGCCGCGAGGCCAGACGGACAGCTTCTTTCCAACTACAGAGAAAATGCACCTATGCCGGAAATTGCAACGCGGCAAGAGAATGTTCACAACAGAGCGATCCCCATCCACGCCATACAACGCACTGTGACGGAGCTGAGCGGGCGGCGCGGCAAGCCCTGTTACTATGTGCTCCGCCTGGCGGTCGAGGCAGCCTGTGGATACATGCCGGAGGAGCCCCGGATAGGCGCCATCTGCGCCATGGTCCAGGCCCGCGCTGATATGTCTACCGGCGCTGTCTCCAAGGCTCTCTCCCGGGTCGCCGCCGACATCTGGGACCACGGGAACCGGGACAAGCTCCGGCAGATATACGGCCGCCCTGTCCCGGAACCCCCTTCTCCCAAAGAGCTGGTCCTCGTCCTGGCAGAATACTGCTCCCGGTAGCTGCCGTTGAGCCGTTCTCATTCGGCACCGCGGACATATATGGCGGCCGAAAGCCGGGAACCGACTCTCTGTTCCTGTTATATCAAAAACTCCCCCATTCAGAGAGCTCCTTGACAGACCGACACGGCCCCCGGGCGGGGGCCGTGTGAAACATATTAAAGAGTGTCAGCGGTCAAACAGGCCGGAGAAGAAATCCACGATGCTCTGGAATATGCCCGATATCTTCTCGCCGAAGCCCTGGACCTGCTGGGCGTACTGGGTGACGGTGGAGAGGGTGCTCTTGAACTGCTCTACACGGTCCTGCAGCTCGCTGGTGGAGAGGCTCTCCAAAGTGCGGCACAGGCCGATGAGCTGGTCCACGGTGCCGGGCTCCAAGGTGTAGCCGTACTGGGAGGCGATGGTGTCCACCTGGTCGTGGAGCTGGTCATCAGACATGGAGCGGGTCTCGTCCAGCATGAGCTTCAGCTCGCTGACGATGGCCACCGCGTCGATGTCGTCTATCTGGTCGGCCAGCTCCGCCGTGATGACCAGCTCGTCGGTGGCGGCAGACTTGGCCTCCTGCTGGAGCTGGACGCCGGTGATGCTCTCGTAGGCCTTGTATATGCCGGTGAGGGCGGCGGTGCCGGACACGGCGAAGGGCGCGCCCACCATCACCTGGGCGTCATAGATGCCCGCCGTCATGAGGGCGGCCTTGTACATGTCGTCCGTGCACCAGGAGATGTTGGTGGAGGAGACGGACAGGCCGGTGTTCGCGCCGGTGGTGCGGATATAGACGCAGGAGATGCTGTTGGTGCCGATGATGTCCTCGCCCACCAGGCCCTCCAGATAATCCCGCTCCTCGGCGTTGGTGACGGTCAGCTCCGGCACGGCGCCGCGGGCCAGACCGAACTGGCCGTACACGGCGGCGATCTGCTCGTCGGTCAGGTTCGCGCCGATGACCACCCGCTCCTGGCCCTCGCCCACCGCCAGGGCGGGGACGGACAGGGCAAAGAGCATACACGCGGCCAAAAGGGCGCAGAGCGCTTTTTTCATCAACGGGGGCTTACTCCTTTCCCAGGGCGTCCGCCGCCTGGACACAGGCGTCTACCCTGGTCAGGCACTCGGCCTTGTCCTTTCCACGGGCCAGGATGTATATCTTGATCTTGGGCTCGGTGCCGGAGGGGCGGATGATGAAGTTTGTGTCGTTCTCCAGCTCGAAATACAGCACGTTGGAGCCGGATATGGGGGTGCGCTCCACGGGACCCAGGCCGGGGACGGTGATGGTGCCCTCCCGGTAATCCCGCATACGGACCACCCGCTGTCCGGCCAGCTCCGCCGGGGTGTGCTCCCGCAGCCGCGTCATCAGGGCCGCCATGCGCTCAGGGCCGTCCACGCCCTCCATGTAGATGTTGATGGTCTTCTCGGCGAACCAGCCGTATTTCTCATACAGGGCGTCCAGGGCGTCCAGCAGGGTCATCCCCTTTTTGTAGTAGTGGGCGGCCATCTCCGCGATCATCATGGAGGCGGTGACGGCGTCCTTGTCCCGGACGTAGTTGCCCATCATGTAGCCATAGCTCTCCTCGAAGGCCAGCAGATACTCGTATCCGTTGCCCTCGGCGGCATAGTCGGCCAGGCGTTCGGCCATGAATTTGAAGCCGGTGAAGGTCTCCCCGAAGTGGATGCCGTTGGCCTCGCATATCGTCTTGGTCATGCTGGTGGAGACGATGGTGGACAGAATGACCGGCTCGGCGGGCATGGTGCCCGCAGCCTTCCGGGCGCATATCACGTAGTCTGCCAGCAGCGCCCCCATCTGGTTGCCGGTGATGGTGTGGTACTCCCCGTCCCGACCCAGAGCCATGACGCCCACCCGGTCGGAGTCCGGGTCCGTGCCGATGATGAGCTCGCTCTTCACCTTCTTGGCCAGGTCCACCGCCAGATAGAAGCCCTCGGGATTCTCCGGGTTGGGGCTCTCCACCGTGGGGAAGGAGCCGTCGATGACCATCTGCTCCGGCACCGGGTGGATGTGCTTCAGCCCCAGGCGGCGCAGGGCCTCCGGCACCAGCTGGTGACCGGCCCCGTGGAACGGGGTATAGACCACCTGGAACCGGTCGGCCACCTCCCGCACGGCGGCGGGGTCGATGGCTTGGGCCAGCACGTTTTGCAAAAACAGCTCGTCCGTCTCCCTGCCCAGGACCTGGATCATGCCCTTTTCCACGGCCTCGTCAAAGCCCATGGAGACCACACCGGTGAAGATGTCGATC
>CANRNA010000178.1 GCA_947631805.1 uncultured Oscillospiraceae bacterium
GTCATGCGGTTCATCTGCGACCGCATCGCCGTCATCCAGAAGGGACGCATCGTGGAGCTGGCGGAGACGGAAAAGCTGTTCGCCCACCCCATACACCCCTACACCAGGGCGCTTCTGTCCGCCATCCCCATGCCGAACCCGGAGGTGGAGCGGGACAAGGTGCTGCGGGTGTACGACCCGGAGAAATACGCCAAGTGGGAGCAGGGCCATGTCTGGGGCGAGGTGGAGCAGGGCCACTGGCTCTTAGCGGACCAGGAGACCATCGACCACTACAAGAGCACCCTTTGAGGCGGCGCGGCGCCGCGCATTGAAACGATTTGCCAGGAGGACGGTATGGCGGAGCAATGGGAGGACGAGCAGCTTCGGCTGGAGGTCGGGCAGCATTTCATGGTGGGCTTTGACGGCCCGGAGCTGACGGCGGAGCTGAAGGAGTATCTGGCGGCGTACAAAATCGGGAACATCATCCTGTTCAAGCGCAACGTGAAAGACAACGGACAGCTTCGGCAGCTGTGCGCCGACATCCAGCGGTGCGTCCGGGAGAACACCGGACACGGGGCCCTCATCGCCATCGACCAGGAGGGCGGCACGGTCGTCCGCCTGGAGAGCGACGGCGTCAACATTCCCGGCGCCATGGCCATTGCCGCCGCCGGAGGTCCCGACCTGGCCAGACAGGCGGGCCGCATGACCGGCAGACAGCTGCGGGCCCTGGGCGTGAATTTCGATTTCGCGCCGGACATGGACGTGAACTGCGACCCGGAGAACCCGGTCATCGGCGTAAGGAGCTACGGCGACACGCCGGAGCAGGTGAGCGCCTACGGCACGGAGATGCTCCTGGGGCTCCAGGAGGAGGGGGTGCTGGCCTGCGCCAAGCACTTCCCCGGCCACGGGGATTCGGACACGGACTCCCACACCGACCTGCCCAGGGTGACGAAACCGGCGGAGGAGCTGGAACGGGTGGAACTCATCCCCTTTGCCCAGGCCGTTAAGGCCGGGACGGCCGGTATCATGACGGCCCATGTCATCTTCCCGGCTCTGGAGCCGGAGGAGCTCCCGGCCACCATGTCCCGCCGCATCATCACGGGCCTGCTGCGGGACGCCATGGGATACGACGGCCTGGTGACCACAGACTGCATGGAAATGGCCGCCATCGCGTCCTTTTACGGCACGGCCCAGGGGGCGGTGGCCGCCCTCCGGGCGGGGGCCGACATCGTCCTGGTCTCCCGCACCATGGAGACGGCCCAGGAGGCCGTCCGGGCGGTGGAGGAGGCCGTGCGGACAGGCGCCATATCCCGGGAGGCGCTCAGAAAGAGCACGGAGCGGATACTGCGCGTCAAAAAAGCCTATCACATCGGCGAGGAAGCGCCGGAGTATGACAGCGCCCGGGATATGGCCCAGGCCGGGGAGATGCTGCGCCGGTCCATCGCCGGGTACCGTCTTCCAGGGGGAGAGGTGCCGGACATCGGGCCTGACCCGCTGTTTGCCTCGGAGCTGGCCTATCGGGCCACCATCGTGAACAACGAGGAGCCGCGGGAGTTGTCCTTCGCCCAGTATATGGCCGAGCGCTGCGGCGGGGACAGCGTCCTCCTGTCCCGGGAGCCCACCGGGGAGGAGACAGAGCAGATTCTCGCGGCGGCGGAGAGCCACAGCGCCCTGGTGCTGGGGACCTACAACGGCCATTTGAAGGAGGGGCAGCGGGCGCTGCTGGGACGGCTGGACCGGGTGAAGGTGCCGGTGCTGGCGGTGGCCTTCGGCCTGCCTTATGATCTGTCGGACACGCCGGAGGGCGTGGCCGGACTCGCCGCCTGGGAGTACTCCCAGCGCAGCGTGGAGACGGTGCTGGAGGTCCTGAAGGGCGAGCGGCGGGCCGAGGGGCGCATCCCGGTACGCCTGGGATAAAGGAGGACTTGGGATGAGAGTTACGCTGGGCGTGGAGCGCCTGGGAGAGTATGACAAACTGCTGCGGGGCAAGCGCGTCGGCCTTATCACCAATTTCAGCGGCATCGCCCCGGACTGGTCAAAGGACACCATCCACCTTCTGGCGGACGGGGGGTATCGCCTTGTCAGGATATTCACCCCCGAGCACGGGCTCTACGGGGCCGAGGCGGGCCAGTCGGTGGCGGATATGCGCCACCCCAAGCTGGGGATACCGGTGGTCTCCCTTTACGGGGAGCGGCGGGCCCCCGCGCCGGAGGACCTGGAGGGCCTGGACGTGCTGGTGTATGACATCCAGGACGTGGGGCTGCGCTACTATACGTACATTTACACCCTGTGCTACTCCCTGCGGGCCGCGGCCGAGGCGGGACTGCCCTATGTGGTCCTGGACCGCCCGGACCCCCTGGGAGGGAGGATCGTCACCGGCGCGCGGATGGACCCGGACCTGCACAGCTTCGTGGGCGACTATGAGCTGCCCATGCGCTATGGGCTGACGGCGGGGGAGACGGCCCGGTATTTTCTGAAATACACCGGCATCCGGGCAGAGCTGGCGGTGGTCACACTGCAAAATTACACCAGAGACATGCTGTTCCCGGACCAGGGCCTTCTCTGGAACACCCCGTCTCCCGCCCTGCCCACCTTTGCCAGCACGGTGTGCTACAGCGGCGGGTGCCTGTTCGAGGCGCTGAACATCAGCGAGGGACGGGGGAGCGACAAGCCCTTCCAGATATACGGGGCGCCGTTCATCGACATGGACGACCTGTACGGGGATGTGAAGCGCCTTGTGAAGGACGACAAGATAGCCTTCCGCCGCCGCTCCTTTGTGCCCACAACCAGCAAATACAGGGGGGAACTGTGCTTCGGGCTGGAGTTCTGCCCACTGGAGCCGGACTGCGATTTTCTCCCCACGGCCCTGAACCTGATGAAGGCCATCTGTACCCGCTATCCGGATAAGGTGGAGCCCCAGAGGCTGCCGGGGGGTGAGACCGGGCACGACCTGACGGCCCTGTCCGGCAACCGCTGGGCGGAGGATTACCTGGCCGGTCGGCTGAGCGAAAAAGCGCTGGGAGAGCTGTGGGCGGCCCAGCGGGAGGAATTTGAGACTTACGCGGCGGATATACGGCTGTACCCCTGAGCGGACAGCATTACCAAGTGAGGAGGAGATAGTTTGGAGCAGATAGACAGCATAAAGACCGAACAGAGAAACCCCGGCACTTTGGACATCGACCGGGTGAGCACCCTGGAGCTGGTGCAGCTCATGAACAGGGAGGATAAAAAGGTGGCCGAAGCGGTGGAGAAGGTGCTGCCCAGCATCGCCCAGGCCATCGACCTGATCGCCCGGCAGATGAGCCGGGGAGGACGGCTGGTCTACTGCGGCAGCGGCACCTCCGGCCGCCTGGGGGCGCTGGACGCGGCGGAGTGCCCGCCAACCTTCGGCGCGGATCCGGGGCTGGTGGTGGCCGTCATCGCCGGCGGGCCCGCCGCCATGACCACGGCGGTGGAGGGCGCAGAGGACATGGCCGACGAGGGGGAGAAGAGCCTGCGGGAGATAGGCTTTGGGAAAGCGGACGTCCTGGTGGGCATCGCGGCCAGCGGCCGGACGCCCTATGTCCTGGGGGCCATGGCCTATGCCAGGGCTCTGGGCGCCAGCGTCATCGCCGTCACCTGCTGCCCTGGGTCCCAGGTAGACCGGGCGGCGGACATCGCCATCTCGCCCCAGCCCGGACCGGAGGTCATTACCGGCTCCACCCGCCTGAAAAGCGGCACGGCGCAGAAAATGGTGCTGAATATGCTGTCCACCGGCGCCATGATACAGCTGGGCAAGGTGTACAGCAATCTGATGGTGGACGTGAGGGCCACCAACCAAAAGCTCCACGCCCGGGCCGCCTCCATCGTGTGCTCCGCCACGGGGGTCAGCCGGGAGAAGGCCGTCGAGACCCTGGAAAAGGCGGGCCACGCCGTCAAGACGGCGATCATCATGATCTTGTGCGA
>CANRNA010000179.1 GCA_947631805.1 uncultured Oscillospiraceae bacterium
GAGATATTCGCCCTGGGCAAGGTGCCCTTTTACTGCGCCGCCTGGTGCAACTTAAAGAGCGTGGGCAACGCCCTCAAGTGCGGCTTCCGCCCTGCATGGGTAGAGCTGACCGCCCGGGAGAGGGAGCATATCGACGCCCTGAACGCCCGCTGACCGGGGAGAAGAGCCCAACTCTACCGAGCGTCGGTTGCGCTCCCGGCCCTGGCGGGATATGATGGGGGAGAGGTGAGAGCTGTGTATACGCTGAACAGAGACCGCTTCGGCCCCTTCGTGGCCCAGCTTCGGAAGGAGCGGGGCATGACCCAGAGGGACCTGGCGGAGCGGCTGGCCGTGACGGACAAGGCCGTCAGCAAGTGGGAGCGGGGCGCCGGGATGCCGGACATATCCATGCTCATGCCCCTGGCGGAGGCGCTGGGTGTCACAGTGACGGAGCTGCTGGAGGCCCGGCGGATAGAGCCGGAGGAGCCCGTGCCCGCCGACAAGGCGGAGGAGCTGGTGCGGCGGGTCATAGACCTTTCCGGGAGCGAGCCGCCGCGGGGCGGACCGGACAGGAAAAAATGGGGACTGCTGTATGGGCTGTGCCTGGTCCTGGCCCTGGGAGAGATGGCCTGGATGATACGACAGATTCTCCGGGGGGACCAGGCTCTGTGGATGACCTATTACCCGGCGGCGCTGCTGACAGGGCTGAGCGCCGGGTTCGGGCTGTACTTCTGCCTGTTTGCCAGGACCCGGCTGCCCTGGTATCACGACGTGGGCAGGATAGGGATGTATTACGACGGGCCTTTGCGCATGAACGTGCCGGGGGTGCGGTTCAGCAACCGCAACTGGCCCCATATCCTGCGGGGGGTGCGGGTGTGGTCCCTGCTGAGCATGACGCTGAGCGGCGTCCTGTGCCAGGGGGCGAAGCGGCTTTTCGGGCCGGGGCCCATAGCGGGGTATCTGCCCATGGTCTCCCTGGCGGGGCTGGTGGCGGCGATATACGTGCCGGGGCGAAAATATGAGTGATGCCCCTCTGTCAAAAGCTTATGATACGCGCCGTGGGCGGTCCTGTTCGGGACCGCCCACGGCGATTATATTCCTCTGTCAATCCAGTACGTTGTGCTGCTCCCAGCGGTGGCCGTGGAAGCGTATCAGGAAGCACGCGGCCCGGACCACCCAGTCGGTGCACCAGCCTATCCACACGCCCCACAGGCCCACGGAGGTGTACCGGCACAAAAGCCAGCAGAACGCCACCCGGAACACCCACATGCTGACGGTGCCCACCCACATGGGATAGGCCACGTCCCCGGCGGCCCGCAGGCCGTTGGGCAGGGTGAAGGCGCTGGGCCACAGGATTATACGGGCGGCGGAGACGAACCAGGTGATCTGGCAGACCAGCAGCCGCCCGGCGGCGGTGAGGGCGGTGAGCCGGGTGATGAAGGGCACGGACAGGGAGAAGGTGACGCTCATCACCACCATGATGACGGTGGAGAGGCCCGTGAGATAGCGGGTGTAGCGCCGCGCCTCGTCCGGCCTGCCCCGGCCGATGCACTGGCCAGCGATGGTCACCAGGCCAATGCCCACGGCCTGGCCGGGGGTGACGGCGCAGGTCTCCATGGTGGCGATGACGGCCTGGGCGGCGATGGCGGTGGTGCCCAGGGTGGAGACGGTGGACTGGACCACCAGCTTTCCGAACTGGAACATGCCGTTTTCAATGGCGGAGGGGATGCCCACCCGCAAAATGCGCCGGAGCATAGGCCCGTCGGGCCGGTAGGTGCGGATGTCCCCCAGGGAGATGACCTGGCCGGGCTTGGCCTGATACCACAGCATGACCACGGCGCTGACGATGCGGCTGGCCAGGGTGGCGAGGGCCGCCCCCAGCACCCCCATGCCGCAGCCGAAGATCAAAATGGCGTTGCCGATGACGTTGAGCAGGTCCGCCCCCGCAGCCACCAGCATGGGCCGCCGGGAGTTGCCCACCGCCCGGTGGAGGGCGGCGCTGGCGGTGTACAGGGCCAGGAAGGGATAGCTCAGGCCGGTGACGAGCAGATACACCACCGCCGCGTCCAGAACGGCGGGCTCCACCGAGCCGAAGATGAGCCGCAAAACGGGCCGCCGCAGGGTGGTCAGCGTCACGCAGAACACCGCCGCCAGGGCCAGGGACATGGCCATCACCTGGCGGGAGGCGTGGTTGGCCTGCCTCTCGTTCTCCTGGCCGATGTACTGGGAGCAGATGATGGTGCCCCCCGCGGCCAGGGCGGAGAAGAAGTAGGTGACGAGCATATTCAGCGAATCCACCAGGGCCACGCCGGATATGGCAGCCTCCCCCACGTTGGAGACCATGAAGGTGTCCGCCACGCCCATAATGCCGGTGAGCACCTGCTCCAGCACCAGGGGCCACAGCAGGGCCCGGATGTCTTTTTTGCTGAACATGTCCCATCCTCCTCCGACGGTTTTCGCACACGGCCTATATTATATGTGTGCGCCCGGCCGATTGCAAGTGGCCCGCCGCACAAAAATTAAGATAGCCAAGGGGGCCGCTGTGTGCTATACTGACGGCATGGATACTTTTACGAAAAACTACATAGAGGCCCGCCGCCAGGTCATCGCGCGGAATTTTCCCCGGCTGAACGAGAGGCAGCGGGAGGCGGTCATGGCGACGGAGGGGCCCCTTCTCATCCTGGCGGGAGCCGGGAGCGGGAAGACCACCGTGCTCATCAACCGCATCGCCAATCTGATGAAATACGGCCGGGCGTCGGACAGCGACGAGCTTCCCCCGGAGGCCGATCAGGAGAAGCTGGACATCATGCGCCGGTATCTGGCGGGGGAGGACGGCCTGAAGCGGGAGGCGGAGGAGGCCGCCGCTTTCGAGGCGGTGCCCCCCTGGCGGATATTGGCCATCACCTTCACCAACAAGGCTGCCGGAGAGCTGAAGGACCGGCTGCACGCCATGCTGGGGGAGGCGGCGGAGGACATCTGGGCCAAGACCTTCCACTCTGCCTGCGTGCGCATTTTGCGCAAGGAGGCCCCCCTGCTGGGCTATCCCGACAGCTTCACCATCTATGACGAGGCGGACCGGACGGCGGTGATGAAGAGGCTTATCAAGGACCTGAACAAGGACGAGAAGATGTTCCCGCCCCGGTGGGTGCTGAACGCCATCGACCGGGCCCGCAACCAACTCCAGTCCCCGGAGGACTTCGCCGCCATGGCGGAGAAGAGCGGAGACATCCGCCTGCGGGGCGTCGCCCAGCTCTACGACGCCTACGCTAAGCGGCTTATGGAGGCCGGGGCCATGGACTTTGACGACCTGCTGTATAACACCGTGCGCATCCTGCGGCAGTTCGACCAGGTCCGGGAGCGGTATCAGAACAAGTTCCGGTACGTGCTCATCGACGAGTACCAGGACACCAACAACCTCCAGTACATGATGGCGACGCTGCTGGCCGGGGCCCACAAGAATATATGCGTGGTGGGGGACGACGACCAGTCCATCTACGCCTTCCGGGGGGCCACCATCGAGAACATCCTGTCCTTCGAGGACCAGTACGCCGGGGCCAGGGTCATCCGCCTGGAGCAGAACTACCGCTCCACGGGGCACATCCTGTCGGCGGCCAACGCCGTGGTGGCCAACAACCGGGACCGGAAGGGGAAAAAGCTCTGGACAAAGGCCGGAGACGGGGAGCGCATTACCCTGTATGTGGCCAAAAACGAGGACGACGAGGCCCAGTATGTGGTCCGGCAGGTGCTCCAGGCCGTGGACGAGGGGGATAACCTCCGTGACCACGCGGTGCTCTACAGGCTCAACGCCCAGTCCCGCGCCCTGGAGCAGGCGTTTTTGCGCCACGGCATCCGCCCCCGGATCGTGAAGGGCAACCCCTTCTTCGAGCGGGCGGAGATAAAGGACATGATGGCCTATTTCTTCGTGCTGCTGAACCCGGCGGACGA
>CANRNA010000180.1 GCA_947631805.1 uncultured Oscillospiraceae bacterium
TGTGCTATACTATGACCACTTGATACAGATTTGAGGTGAAAAGATGATCTCTTCTTCCTGCTGACAGCTTTGGCATGACGGGATACGGACGTATCCCGGCGGCGGGAGCCGCCCTGTTGTCATGCCGGTGCGCGGGAAGAGAGTTCTTTTCATCTGACCATACAGGCATGGCGTCGCCATGCCCTCCGTCGGCTGTGGGAAGCTTTCCCGCGGCCGAAAAATTTTTTTCAGGAGGGCATGACTATGTCGCTTATCAATGTTTCCGACTTATCCTTCGCCTACGGCGGCGGGTATGACTACATCTTCCGACACGTGAGCTTCCAGATAGATACAGCCTGGCGGCTGGGCTTCACGGGCCGGAACGGCCGTGGCAAGACCACTTTTTTGAAGCTGCTCATGGGGGAGTACGACTACCGGGGCTCCATCACCGCCAGCGTGGCGTTTGAGTATTTCCCCTATCCGGTGCAGGACCCGGACGCGGACACCGCCGACGTGCTGGAGGCGGTGTGCCCCGAGGCCCCTCTCTGGCGGCTGCGGCGGGAGCTGGCCGCCCTGGAGGTGGACGAGGGGGTGCTGTACCGGCCCTTTTCCACCCTGTCCAACGGGGAGCGGACAAAGGCCCTGCTGGCGGCCATGTTCCTGCGGGACAACGCCTTTCTGCTCATCGACGAGCCCACCAATCACCTGGATATGAAGGGCCGGGCCCTGGTGAGCCGGTATCTGGCCGGGAAGGCGGGCTATATCCTGGTCAGCCACGACCGGGCGTTCCTGGATGGGTGCGTGGACCACATTTTGTCCATCAACCGGGCGGACATCCAGGTCTGCCGAGGGAATTTCTCCACCTGGTGGGAGAACAAGCAGCATCAGGACCAGTTCGAGACGGAGCAAAACGACCGGCTGAAAAAGGAGATCAAGCGCCTGAAGACCACCGCGCGGGAGAAGGCGGACTGGTCGGACCGGGTCGAGGCCACCAAGATAGGCAACGGGCCCTGTGACCGGGGCGCCATCGGGCACAAGGCCGCCAGGATGATGAAACGGTCCAAAGCCATCCAGACCCGGCAGGAGCGGGCCGTGGAGGAGAAGTCCAAGCTTCTCAGGAACATCGAGACCGCCGAGGACCTGAAGCTCACCCAGCCGGTCTATCACAGCCCCCGGTTGCTGCTGTTGCGGGACGTGGCGGTGGATTACGGGAACGGCCCGGTGTGCGCTCCGGTGAGCTTCACCGTGGAGCGGGGGGACCGCATCGCGCTGACGGGCCGCAACGGGGCGGGAAAATCCAGCTTTCTGAAGCTGATATGCGGAGAGGACATCCCCCATACAGGCGTTTTTGAGCGGGGCAGCCGCCTGGACGTGTCCTACCTGCCCCAGGACACATCGGGCCTGGCCGGGCCCCTGGCCCGGTATCCGGAGATGTGGGGCGTGGACGGGGACCTGTTCAGGGCCATATTGCGGAAGCTGGACTTCGACCGGGGCCAGCTGGACAAGGACCTGTCCGAGCTGTCCGCCGGGCAGCGGAAAAAGGTGCTCATCGCCCGGAGCCTGTGTGAGCGGTCCCATCTGCTGGTGTGGGACGAGCCGCTCAACTACATCGACCTCATCAGCCGGATGCAGATAGAGGACCTGCTGGACCGGGCGCGGCCCACCATCCTGTTCGTGGAGCACGACCGGGCCTTCTGCGAGCGCGTGGCCACCAAGACCGTGGAGCTGTGAAGGAGGCAGTCAAAGCCCCGGTTTGCCGGGGATTTGACTGCCGGTTATAAAATTCCGTTCCGTCCCTTGCATAATGGCGCGAAAGAGCATATACTAGTGGTTGGAAAGTAAGAAATTCTTACTTTCTAACTCAAGCGAAGGAGATGAAACTATGCTGACCGAATTGCGGCAGAAGGCCCAGGTCACGATACCGAAAGAGATCATCGTCAAGCTGGGCCTGTCGGAGGGCGACAAGCTGGATATTTTCGAGAAGGACGGCTCCATCTGCCTCATGCCCGTGGTCGTCTACCCCCGGAAGTACCTGGCTGAGCTCCGGGAGGAGATAAGCGGCGTAAAGGCAAAGATCGCCTCCGGGGAACAGCCCGTCTTTGACAGTGTGGATGCCCTGTTTGACAAGCTGGAGGGGGACTGATGGCGTATAGCATCACCTTTACGCCCCGTTTCCAAAAGCATTTCAAGGACCTGACTGCCCAGGAGAAAAAGCTGCTGAAAGGCAAGCTGGAACTGTTGGCCGAAAATCCCGCCCACCCGTCCCTGCGGACCAAGCGCATTCAGGGAACGGCGGACCTTTTCGAGTGCAGCGTCAACATGGACATCCGCATTATTTGGTATTACGAAGGCGACAGGATGATCATTCTGGTGGATGTAGGGCATCACGACATACTAAAACGATTTTGACAGTAAAGCGGTACGCCGGGCGGCGTACCGCTTTTGCTGTCTTGTATCTATCCCTCATATTGGTTTTTGTGATAAAATAACAAAAAGCGGCGGATGAACTATAATGAAATTATGATTTTAGCCGAAAGTGGATAGCGGGTAAGTTGTTTTACGGTTTTTGCAGGTATTACATAGCAGAGACAGAAAGCGGGGGCTCTATGAACGACGAGGAATTGATAAACCGAATACGTCAGGGCGACGAAGCCGCCGCGGAAGAGCTGGTGCGCCGCTACCATCCCGCCATCCTTCGCTATTGCAAGAGCCGGTGCGGGAGCTGGGAGATGGCGGAGGACCTGACGCAGGAGACCTTCCTGCGGCTGTTTCGATACCTTTCCAGCTATAGAAACGAGGGAGGCCGCTTCAAGGCCTATCTGTTTTCCATTGCCGCCCGGCTGTGCAATACCGAGTGCAAAAAGCCCGCCCTCGCCTCCCTGGACGATGCGGAGCCGCTGGCGGACAAGGCGGATTTGCTCCGGCGGATAGAGGACTCAGACCAGATACGCAGTCTTTTGGAGCGGCTCCCGCCGGAGCAAAGAGAGACGGTCATCCTCCGGTTCGGGGACGGGTTCAGCTTCCCGGAGATAGCGAAGCTGATGGATTGCAACAAGAGCACGGCGCAGAGCCGTGTCGTATACGCCCTGAACGCTATGAGAAAGGAGCTCAGCCATGAGGGATGAAGAACTGGAAGAAAGTCTGAAGGTTTTTTTCGAGCAGACGATAGATGAGTACACAAAGCCCGCGCAGATAGAGAAAACGGCGGCCCTCTGCGTCGCGGTCATGCGGGAGCAGGCGGAGGTCCCGGAGGAGCCCCGGCAGAGCTTTTGGGGCTTTTTGTCCGACGTGTTCCACTTCGAGGGGAGGTCCCTTCTGCTGCCGCAGCTGGGCGTATTGCTTGCGACCTGCCACGTCGCGTGCACGTACTCCATGAGCGCCTATGCGCTGCCCCACTGGATGCCGCTGTTCATTCTTGTCATCATGCCGACCTTTTTCAAAGGACAGCACTACCGGGTCAGCGAGGTGGAGGCGGCCACCCGCACCTCCGGGGCGCAGCTGGCCCTGGCACGGCTCATCCTGGCGGGCGGGGGCGCGCTGGTGTGCCTGACGTTTCTGCTGGGGCTGGAGGTCTGGGTGCAGAGGTCCTTTGAAAACCTGGGCCGGGTGGTCATCTACTGCCTGGTGCCCTATCTCACCTGCATGACCGCCATGCTGGCCCTTATCCGCAAGAGGAGGAAGGACGGCGCGCCCCTGTGCGCGGCCATTTCCATTGGCTCCGTTGTGTTCTGGCGGTGGTCCTCGCGGCTGTTTCCCTGGCTGTACGAGGCGTCCGCTCTGGGGATATGGGTCGCGGCGGTGCTGTTCTATTCCTGTCTCCTGGCAAAGGAGATAGCTTATATCATCCATGCGAACAAGGAGGTAAATATGTATGGAATTGTCGATTGACCGCCTGACGAAGCACTACGGCCGCAAGATCGCC
>CANRNA010000181.1 GCA_947631805.1 uncultured Oscillospiraceae bacterium
CCTCTCAACTGGATATCCCCTAAACAAGCTCTCCTCGACTTCCCCCTTTTTGTAACACATCATTGACTAACCTACAACGACATCCTCACCTCGAAATTTGGGTCTATTGACAACGCCGGGGCGGGGCAGTATAGTATTTTCACAAAGCGACGGCAATACAGGAAGGAGCGACCGGCCATGAGATACGGACATTTTGACGACGAGCGGCGGGAGTATGTGATCGAGACCCCCGCCACGCCCCAGCCGTGGATAAACTATTTGGGCAGCGAGGCGTTTTTCTCGCTGATCAGCAACACGGCGGGGGGCTACTGCTTTTACCGGGACGCCAAGCTGCAGCGGCTGGTGCGCTACCGCTACAACAGTATCCCCGCAGACGTGGGAGGCCGGTTCTTTTATATAAAGGAACAGGGCAAGGCCGCCTGGAGCCCTGCGTTCCACCCGGCGGACACGCCCTTGGATGAGTACCGCTGCCGCCACGGCATGGGCTACACCGTCTTTGAGACGGCCAAGGACGGCCTGAAGGCGGAGATGACGTTCCTGGTCCCCTTGGGGGAGGACTGCGAGGTGCAGCGGGTGCGGCTGAAAAACGCGACGGACGCGCCCAAGACCCTGCGGCTCACCGCGGCGGTGGAGTGGTGCCTTTGGAACGCGGTGGACGACTCCACCAACTTCCAGCGGAACCTGAACATCGGCGAGGTGGAGGCGGAGGGCTCCGTCCTCTACCACAAGACCGAGTACCGGGAGCGCCGGGACCATTACGCCTGGTACGGCGTGAACGCGCCCCTCGCCGGGTTCGACACGGACCGGGACGTGTTCGTGGGCCAGTTCGGCAGCTTCGCCGACCCACGGGCCGTCCGGGAGGGCGTGACGGCGGACGTGCTCTCCCACGGGGGCGCGCCCATGGCGGCCCTGGCCCTGGACGTGACCATCGCCCCCGGCGGGGAGGCCGTCTATGTGTTTGTGCTGGGCTATGGGACCAATCCAAGGGACAGAAAATTTATTGCCCCCGGCGTCATCCGCAAGGACACGGCGCACCGGGTCATGAAAAAGTTTGCGGACAGCGGAGCGGTGGATGAGGCATTGGACCAGCTGGCCGCCTACTGGGACGGGCTGCTGGGCCGCTATCAGCTCAGAAGCGGCGACCCCGTTCTGGACCGGATGGTGAACATCTGGCACCAGTACCAGTGCATGGTCACCTTCAACATGAGCCGGTCCGCCAGCTACTTTGAGAGCGGGACGGGCCGGGGCATGGGCTTCCGTGATAGCTGCCAGGACCTGCTGGGCTTCGTGCACATGGCACGGGGCCGGGCCAGAGAGCGTATCATCGACATCGCCTCCATCCAGTGGGCGGACGGCAGCACCTACCACCAGTACCAGCCCCTGACCAAGCGGGGGAACAACGACGTGGGCAGCGGCTTCAACGACGACCCTCTGTGGTTGGTGGCATGCACCTACGCCTATATCAGCGAGACGGGGGACATGGCCATTTTAGACCATCCCACCCCCTTTGACAACGTCCCCGGCAGCGAGGCGCCGCTGATGGAGCATCTGCGCCGGAGCGTGGGCTATATCATGACCCACAAGGGCCCCCACGGCCTGCCTCTCATCGGCCGGGCGGACTGGAACGACTGCCTGAACCTCAACTGCTTTTCCGAGGAGCCGGGGGAGAGCTTCCAGACGACGGGACCGTCCGAGGGGCCGGTGGCGGAGTCGGTGTTCATCGGCGGCATGTTCGTGCTCTATGGCCGCCAGTACGCCGAGCTGTGCAGGCTGCGGGGCCTGGAGACCGAGGCGGAGCAGGTGGAAAAGGCCGTCTCGGAGATGGAGCGGACGGTGGCAACAGCCGGTTGGGACGGGGACTGGTTCATCCGGGCCTACGACGCCTTCTCCCAGCCCGTGGGCAGCCATACCTGCCCTGAGGGGCAGATATACATCGAGCCCCAGGGGATGTGCGTCATGGCGGCCATCGGCCTGGCCGACGGCAAGGCGGAGCGGGCCCTTGACTCCGTCCGGGAGCGGCTGCTGGGCCGGTACGGCGTGGAGCTGGTGGCCCCCTGCTACACGGTGTATCACACGGAGCTGGGGGAGATATCCAGCTATCCCCCCGGATACAAGGAAAACGGCTCGGTGTTCTGCCACAACAACCCCTGGATAAGCATTGCCGAGACGGTGTTGGGCCGGGGCGACAACGCCTTCGACATCTACCGGCGCACCTGCCCCGCCTATCAGGAGGACATCAGCGACATCCGCCGGGCGGAGCCCTATGTGTACGCCCAGACTGTGGCGGCACGGGCATCCTATGAGGAGGGGGCGGCCCGCAACAGCTGGCTGACCGGCACGGCGGCCTGGACGTTCGTGGACATCAGCCAGTATATCCTGGGGGTGCGGCCCACGCCGGGGGGCCTGATGATAGACCCATGCCTGCCGGAGAGCCTGGACCAGTACACGGTGGAGCGGCGCTTCCGGGACGCGGTATATCACATCCATGTGCGCCGCACCGGGGCTTACAGCCTGACCGTGGACGGCAGGGCCGTCGCCGGAAAGACCGTGCCCATCCGGGAGGGGCAGCGGGAATACCGGGTAGAGGCCACGGTGTGAGCCTGACCCGAAAAGAGTACAGCAGCATCTGTCAGGCCGCCGCAGAACGCGGCGGCCTGTGCAAAAGAAAGGGATATCTGCCCGCGGGACACGGGCGCGTCGGGAGGAGAGGGCCATGCGCTATACGAACCCTGTGATAACCGGCTTCTATCCGGACCCCAGCGTGTGCCGGGCAGAGGGGAAGTACTATCTGGCGGCCAGCTCCTTCCAGTACTTTCCCGGTGTGCCGCTTTTCGAGAGCGGCGACCTGGTGAACTGGACCCCCATAGGCCACGGGCTGACCCGTCCCAGCCAGGCGGCGCTGGAGAACGTGCCCAGCTCCGGCGGCATATTCGCGCCCACCATCCGCTTCCACGGCGGGCGGTTTTACCTGGTCACCACCGACGCCACCGCCCAGCGGAATTTTTACGTCTGGACGGATGACATCCACGGGGCGTGGTCCGAGCCCGTGACCGTGGAGCAGGGGGGCATCGACCCCTCCCTGCTGTTCGACGGGGACAGGGTCTTTTTCCTCAGCACCGGCCGGGACGACGAGGGCGCCGCCGGAATCATCCAATGCCAGATAGACATTGCCACCGGGCGAAAGCTCACCCCCAGCCGCCGCATCTGGCAGGGGACCGGGGGACGCTATCTGGAGGCGCCCCACACCTATGCCATCGGCGGGTGGTATTATCTGCTGGCGGCGGAGGGCGGCACCGAATACGGCCACACGGTGGTCTGCGCCCGGGCCCGGGACCCCTGGGGCCCCTTTGAGAGCTGTCCGTTCAATCCCGTGCTGACCAACCGGAACAAGGCCCCCGGCATCATCCAGGGCATCGGCCACGGGGACCTGGTCCAGGACGGGGACGGGAACTGGCACATCCTGACCCTGGGCTTCCGGCAGATAGACCTGTGGCAGCCCTATCACACCCTGGGCAGGGAGGTATTCCTCACGCCTGTGCGCTTTGACCGGGACGGCTGGCCCCGCTGCGGGAACGACGGTACGACAGAGCTGTCCTATGAGCTGGCGGGGGACTTTGCCCAGCGGCGGGAGCGGGTGTACACCTTTGCCAACACGGCCCCGGACAGGGACTGGTGCTTCCTGCGTCGGCCGGATATGGCCCGCTACGGCTTTTCCCCCAGGGGCCTTACCCTGCGGGGGAGTTCCGCTACGCTGGACGAGGCCGGATCGCCCACCTTTGCGGCCCTGCGGCAGAAGGAATTCGACTTTGCCCTGTCCGTGGAGGCGGAGGCTGACGGGGGCGAGGCCGGTGTGACGGCGTATATGTGCGAGGACGAGCACTACGACCT
>CANRNA010000182.1 GCA_947631805.1 uncultured Oscillospiraceae bacterium
GCCCTGCGGTCCACGTCCTGGGCGAAGGCGGCGTAGGCCTCCCGCAGGGCCTCGTCCCCGGCGCTCTCCGCCGCCCTGGCGTACCGGGCCGCCAAGTCCTCCGAGCGGAGAAACAGCTCCCGCAGCGACGCCAGCCTGCCAGACAGGGCCCGGCAGTCCTCGTTGCCGCCGCCGGTCAGGCCGGTGGCGATGAAGTACTCCGCCCGCAGGCGGCGCAGGTGGCTCCGGGCCCCGGCGGCGTGGCGTAGCAGCGCGGCCCGGCTGTCCCCCTGGAACATCCTGGCCAGGGCGGCATATCCGGCGGCGGCGCAGGTCTCGTCGTGTATGAACGTCAGCAGGGCGTCCTCCCGGCCGTATGTCCTGGCCTCCCCGGACCGGGGCCGGCCCTCCGGGACCAGGTCCTGGCGGGTGACCCTCTGCCAGAGCTCGTCAAAGCCGCTGAGGCTCTCGGTGAGCATATCATCCATGGTCATATCCTCCCGGACCATTGTATGCGCCGGGAGCGGTTTGCGCCCCGTCCGAAGACGGGGCGCAAGCTTTTATGGGATATTACATATATGCGTGGGTGCGGATGTATTTGAACACGGCCTCAAAGCCCAGGTCTATCAGGTGGATGCCGTCCCAGGGGGCGTACTCCTGCTTCATGCCGCCATTTTCATCCACCAGCACCTCGTAGGTGTTCAGGTATTTGGAGCCCGTGGCCTGGGCCACGTCTGCCACCCAGCCGTTGGCGGTGCGGATGTCGTCGTTGTGGATGTTCTCGTCGGGGCTTATGACCGCGTCGGCCACCGGGAAGATGGACTGGCAGATGATCTTGGTGTCGGGGCTGGCCTGCTTGATGGTGTCGATGATCTCGGTGTAGATGCGCTTGAACTCCGCTTCCGGGAGGAAGGAGGCGTCGTGGGTGCCCAGGGTGATGACCACGATCTCCGGCTTCCGCCGGGCGGCGCACTCGGCCAGGGACAGGTCTACCGGGTTGTCCGGGTCCTCGGGGGGATAGTAGCGGATGTCGTTGAGGAAGAAGTTGTTCAGGCTGATGGTGCCCAGCTTGCACACCCACACCTGGGTAAAGGGCACGGTGTACTCCGACGCCATCCGGTAGGTGATGCTGTTGCCGATGAAGACGATCTTGTCGAAATACTCCTGACCCATGTCCTCGGTCTCCGCCAGCAGATTGGGGATAGGCGTGGGTCCGGGGGTCGGGGAGGGAGTGGGCTCCGCCGTGGGCTCGGGGGTGACGGCGGGTGTGGGCGTGGGGGTGGGGCCGGGAGGCGTCTTCTCCCGGCCGGTGACAGAGTAGATGACCAGCAGCAGCGCCACCACCAGGGCCAGAGCCAGTATCATGACGGCGATGCGGCTGATGTAGAGTTTATCACGTGGATTCATAGTTCACCTTCACTGGTAAGCGTGCGTGCGCACGAATTGGAGGAACTGGTTGTAGCCGTCGGGCATGAGGTGGATGCCGTCGCCGCTCTGCAAGCTCCCGGGCAGGTTGCCGGTGCTGTCGGTGAAGGCGTCGTGGCTGTTCATGTAGCGGGTACCGGTCTCCTCGGCGATGTCCAGTATCCAGCCGTTGGCGCTGTTGATGCTGGCGTTGTTGATGTCCTGGCTGGTCATGGAGTCCACCACCGGGAAGATGGTGTTGCAGATGATCTTGGTGGATGGACTGGCCTGCTGGATGGCGGTCACCAGGCCCCGGTAATAGTCCTTGAAGCTGCTCTCGTCCAGGATGGCGATGCCGTTCAGGCCCAGGGTTATCACCAGGTATTCCGGCTGGATAGAGGCGGCGGCGTCCCGGATGGAGCGGGCCTCGGCCCCGCTGGTGGCGCCGACGGGGTAGCAGTCCACGGTCTCCACCTCCCAGTTGAACAGGCTCAGAGTGCCGCTGTGGGGGACCCAGACCTGGGAGTAGGGAAGCACGTTATAGGCCAAAAGCCCGTAGGTGGTGCTGTCTCCCAGAAAGACGATCTTGTCCTGGTATTCCTGGCCCGCGTCGGGGGTCTCGGCCAGCGTGGTGGAGGGGGGGAGAGGCTCTGCCGTGACGGCTGTGGGCAGTTCCGTGGCGAAGACATACCCGTCCTCCGGCGTGAGAGAGGCGTCCTCCGGCTGGGGGGACGGCTCCGTCGTGGCCTCCGCCTGGGGGTCTCCCTCCACGGTGCCGTGGACGATGGAGACGTAGGCCAGCACGAACACGCACGCGCCCAGACAGAGGAGTATGGCGATGGTCCAAAGGGTGTAAAAGCCCTCTCTGGTCCTTCCGTTCATGGTGGTTCCTTCCTGGCTGTGGGGCCGGTCACTGGTATGCGTGGGTGCGGATGAAGTCCAAAAGGGCGTTCAGGCCGGTGGTGTTCATGTGGATGCCCATGGCCGTGTCGTCGGTGTAATCCAGCCGGAGCTGGCCCGTCTCGTCCATGAGAGCGTCATGGGAGTTTAAGTAGCGCAGGCCCAGCTGCTCGGCCATGGAGTATATCCACTGGTTGGCGGCGTTGACGCCCTCGCTGCTGATGCCCCGGGGGACACGGCTGTCGATGACGGGATAGATGGAGTTGCAGATGATCTTGGTGTCGGGGCTGGCCTCCTGGATGGCGGCCAGCATGTCCAGATAATAGTCCCGGAACTCCTGCTCGTTGAGCAGGGCGATACCGTTCAGGCCCAGGGTTATCATCAGGTACTCGGGCTGGCGGCGGGCGGCGCAGTCGGGGATGAACAGGGACTCGGCGGTATAGGGGTTGGCCGGGTCATAGTAGGCGATGGGGTCCAGCTCCCAGTTGAACAGGCTCATGGTGCCGATGGAGTCGGTCCATATCTGGGTGAAGGGGAGCAGACCGTAAGCCCCCAGGCCGTAGGTGGTGCTGTCCCCCAGAAAGACGATCTTGTCGATATACTCCTGCCCGGCGTCCGGCGTCTCCCCCAGAAGCGTGGGCACGGGGGTGGGCTCCGGCGTGGGTACGGGGGTCGGTTCCGGGGTGGGCTCCGGCGTAGGCTCCGGGGAGGGAGAGGGGGTGGGCTCCGCCGTGGGGGTAGGGGTGGGCTCCGGGGTGGGAGTGGCCCTGGCGAACAGGGAGGCGAGAGAGCGGGGCTCTCCGTCTCCATAGCCGGTCACGGCCCACACCAGCACGCCGGAGGCGAGCACCACCAGCACCAGCAGTATGACCACCAGAATGACGGGGTTGAATTTTTTGCGGGATGGTTCCATGGGAAAGGTCCTCTTTTCAAACCTAAGGGGAAGCGTCAGCTTCCCCTTGTGGTATGGCACATTTTTTCGGGATTATTCAGCCGCCATGGCCTTGGCTTCCTCGATGATCTTCTGCTGGACGTTCATGGGGGTCTCGTCGTAGCGGATGAAGTCCAGGGTGAAGGAGCCGCGGCCCTGGGTGATGGAGCGCAGGTCGATGGCGTAGGTGGTCATCTCCGCCATGGGGACCTCGGCCTCCACGATCTGCATGCCGTCATGGGCGTTCATGCCCAGCACGGTGCCGCGGCGCTTGGAGGGGATGTCCGACATGATGTCGCCCAGGTTGGCGTCGGGCACGGTGACCTTCAAAAGGCCGATGGGCTCCATGATGACCGGGTTGGCGTTGACCAGCTCCTTGTAGGCCAGACCGGCGGCGGTCTTGAAGGCCATTTCGGAGGAGTCAACGGGGTGGAAGTCGCCGTCATACAGCACGGCCTTCAGATAGACCATGGGATAACCGGCCAAAACGCCCTTCACGCAGCACTCCCGCAGGCCCTTTTCCACCGCGGGGAAGAAGTTCTTGGGCACGCTGCCGCCGAAGACCTCCTCGGCGAAGATCATGTCCTCCTGCTCGTCCTGGGGCTCGAAGCGGATCTTCACGTCGGCGAACTGGCCGTGGCCGCCGGTCTGCTTCTTGTGGCGGCCGTGGGT
>CANRNA010000183.1 GCA_947631805.1 uncultured Oscillospiraceae bacterium
TGAAGCGGGACCTGAACAGCCGCATCTTCGCCGCCCTTGGTCCCGACGCGGGCATCGACTCCATCGCCAGCGCCGCCCCCACCGACGAGCTGGCCGGGTTCCTGGACGCCCTGGACAAGACCGGGGAGCTGCCCAAGACCGTCATCTACAGCCTGAACCCCGGCGACAACGCCGCCATCGGCACCATCATCGGCTGCTTCCAATCCGACGAGGCCGTGGGCAAGATCCAGCAGGGAAGCGCCTGGTGGTTCAACGACCACAAGCCCGGCATGATAGAGCAGATGACTTCCCTTGCCAGCCTGGGCCTGCTGGGCAACTTCATCGGCATGCTCACCGACTCCCGGAGCTTTTTGTCCTACACCCGCCACGAGTATTTCCGCCGGAACCTGTGCCAGCTTATCGGCGGCTGGGTGGAAAACGGCGAGTACCCGGACGACGAAGCCCGTTTGGGCGCGCTGGTGCAGGACATCTGCTACCGCAACGCCGTGCGGTATTTCGGCTTCGACCTGAAGATATAAGGTCCTTTCGGAAAGGAGAAATGGCATGGATGCGGTATACGTGACCAAGCTGCCCGCCCACGCCATCGGTCAGGCGGAGGCGACGGCTCCGGCCGCATCCAAAAATAATATCGCAAAAAGGAGGAAAGAAATGCGTCAAGTCATCAACATCAACGAGAGCTGGAAGTTCATCCGCGAGGATGTCGGCCTGCCCGCATCCCTGCCCGCAGACTGGTGCGACGTGGACCTGCCCCACACCTGGAACGCGGTGGACGGCTGCGACGGCAACGGCAGCTATTACCGGGGCAAGTGCTGGTATGCCCGCTCCTTTGCTACCCCCAAACAGCCCCTGGCCGGGGGCAGGGTGTACGTGGAGGTGCTGGCTGCGGGCCAGCAGGCCACGGTGTATGTGAACGGCAAGGAGGTCGTCTACCACGAGGGCGGCTACTCCACCTTCCGGGCGGACGTGACCGACCTGTGCAAGGAGGGGGAGGATAACCTTCTGGTCATCGCCTGCTCCAACGAGGAGAAGAGCAGCGTCTATCCCCAGTCCGCTGACTTCACCTTCTACGGCGGCCTGTACCGGGGCGTGAACATCATCTCCGTGCCCGACGCCCACTTTGACCTGGAATACTGGGGCGGCCCCGGATTCACCGTCACCCCCAAGCCCCAGCCCTGCGGCGGCGCCACCTTTGAGCTGAACGCCTGGGTGAAGAACGCGGACGAGAACTTCACGGTCCTGTGGTCCGTGGAGGACGCGGACGGGGTGGAGGTGGCCGCGGCCTGCCGACCGGCGGACAGCCCTGCCGTCACCGTGAGCGTCCCCGACGCCCACCTGTGGAGCATCGACGACCCCTATCTCTACACCGTCACCGCCACGCTGCAGCGCCGCAACGAGGCCTACGATGAAGTTGGCTGCCGGGCGGGCGGGCGGAGCTTCTCCGTCACCCCCAATGAGGGCTTTATCCTCAACGGCGTGCAGACCCCCTTGCGGGGTGTCAGCCGCCACCAGGACCGGCTCTACAAGGGCAACGCCCTCACCGCCGACGAGCACTACGAGGACGCCTGGCTCATCAAGGAGCTGGGGGCCAACACCATCCGTCTGGCCCACTATCAGCACGCCCAGGACTTCTATGACGCCTGCGACGAGCTGGGCTTCATCATCTGGGCGGAGATCCCCTTCATCAGCGTGTTCAACAAGGACCCCGCCGCCCATGAAAACTGCGTCAGCCAGATGACGGAGCTCATCATCCAGAACTACAACCACCCCTCCATCTGCTTCTGGGGCGTGTCCAACGAAATTTTGATCGGCGGCATCAGCGAAAAGCTGGTGGAAAATCACAAGGAACTGAACGAGCTCTGCCACAAGCTGGATCCCACCCGTCTCACCACCATCGCCCATGTGTCCATGACCCCGGTGGAGAGCCCCATGCACCACATCACCGACGTGGAGAGCTACAACCACTACTTCGGCTGGTACGGCGGCAAGATGGAGGACAACGGGCCCTGGCTGGATAACTTCCATGCCGTCCACCCGGACATCTGTCTCGGCATGAGCGAGTACGGCTGCGAGGGCATCATCACCTACCACGGGCCGAACCCCGCCTGCAAGGACTACTCCGAGGAGTATCAGGCTCTGTACCACGAGCACCTGGCGAAGGTCTTCGACGAACGGCCCTGGATGTGGTCCACCCACGTGTGGAACATGTTCGACTTCGGGTGCGCGGCCCGGAACGAGGGCGGCGTGGCCGGCCGGAACAACAAGGGCCTCATGACCATGGACCGGAAGACCAAGAAGGATAGTTATTATGTCTACCAGGCCTATTGGACGAAGGAGCCCATGGTGCACATCTGCGGCAAGCGGTATGCCCAGCGGGCCGGGGAGACCACCCTCGTAAAGGTCTACTCCAACCAGCCCACGGTGGAGCTCTATCTCGACGGGGAGAAGATCGCCGAGCAGAGCGCGGAGAAGGTCTTTGAGTTCACCGTCGCCCTCAAGGACGGCTTCAACACCCTCCTGGCCGTGGCCGGAGGCGTGAAGGACACCGCCACGTTGGAAAAGGTCGAAAAGGAGCCGGCCATCTACGTCCTGCCCGAGGTCAACGAGCGGGCCGAGGGCGTGGCCAACTGGTTCAAGATGGTGGGCGACCTGGACCTGACCGCCCCCATGGAGTTCCCCGAGGGCTATTACAGCGTGAAGGACACCATGGAAGAGATCTTCCACAGCCCCGAGGCCGGCGAGATCGTCCGCAAGGCGGTGAAGATGGCCACCAACTTCGACGTGGTCCCCGGCGAGGGCATGTGGAGCATGATGAAGGGCATGACCCCCGAGGCCATGATGAGCCTTGGAGGCGGCATGCTGCCCGAGGGCTTCCTGGAAAGCCTGAACGCCCAGCTCATCAAGATCAAAAAGGTGTAAACACCATGTATTTGTCCCCAGAGGGGTCCAAATAAAATCTAAAAAGGAGAAACTGCAATGAACGAAACCAAGACATCCCTGCGCCCGTTCGGCATGCGGGACAAGATCGGCTATGCGTTCGGTGATTTCGGCAACGATTTTACCTTCATCCTGGCCTCATCCTTTATGGCGAAGTTCTACTCTGACGTCATGGGCGTCGGCGTCGCTGTCAGCGGCATGCTGATCATGCTGGCCCGTTTCGTGGACGCCTTCACCGACGTGACCATGGGCCAGATCGTGGACCGGTCCAAGCCCACCAAGAACGGCAAGTTCCGCCCCTGGCTGCTCCGGATGTGCATTCCCGTGGCTCTGGCGTCCTTCCTCATCTATCAGTCCAGCTTTGCCAACGCCAGCTATGGCTTCAAGGTATTCTGGATGTTCTTCACCTACCTGCTGTGGGGTTCCTTCTGCTACACCGGCATCAACATCCCCTACGGCTCCATGGCATCCGCTATCTCCTCTGACCCGGGCGACCGGGCGCAGCTGTCCACCTGGCGTACCATCGGCGCCACCCTGGCCGGTATGGCCATCGGCGTGGGCACGCCGTTGGTCGCTTACCAGGTGGTGGATGGCAACCAGGTCCTGTCCGGCTCCCGCATGACCCTCATCGCCGGCATCTTCTCCTTGTGCGCCATTGGCTGCTATCTGCTGTGCTATTTCCTGACAACCGAGCGTGTGGAGGTGCCCAAGAACACCCAGAAGCTGGAGCTGGGCAAGCTGGTAAAGAGCCTGGTCACCAACCGCGCCCTGCTGGGCATCATCCTGGCCGCCATCTTCCTGCTGATCGGCATGCTGGGCATGCAGAACATGGCCGCCTATGTGTTCCCCAACTACTACGGCAGCGCCGCCGCCCAGTCCGCATCGTCCCTGGCCGGTACGATCGCCATGCTGGTGATCTGCGCGCCCCTCGCCGCCC
>CANRNA010000184.1 GCA_947631805.1 uncultured Oscillospiraceae bacterium
CGTCTCGGAATAGGACTGCTCCTCGTCCCCCGCCGACACGATGGCCGCGAACCGCTTTTCCAGCTCCGGGTCGTTTGTCAGCCCCAGCCCCGCCTGGTGGATGAAGGCGCTCCGCTCGAACACCTCCCGGGGAGCGCCGGTCAGCGTCTGGCCCGCGCTCTGGCCGGTCATGCCCGCCACGGGCACGTCCGTGCCGGTGACGGTGGCGGAAAATGCCTGCATGGGCTGGTTGGCCCGCTCGGTCCACCGCCGGAGGGTGATGGGCCCCGCCTCCGTCTCCACGTCCATGCTGCCAGACATGGGCGACCCACTCCAGGGCAGGTACTTCTTCTTGTCCGGCTGCTGGCCCTGGCGCACCCGCTGGGCTGTGTCCACGCCGTACAGCATGGCCCGCAGAAAGGCGCACCAGGTGGATTTTCCGCTCTCATTGGGGGCGTAGAGCACGTTGAGGCCGCTGCCGAGCTCCAGCCCGGCCCCCTCCAGCGTCCCGAAATGGGCGGTCATTTTCTTTATGATCATAAAATTTATCCCTTGTATCGTTTTCAGCCCACCGGCGGCTCCTCGCCGTTTTCCAGCGCCTGTATGCCGTACCGGGCGGCCAGCTCCGCCACCCGGCGCTCCCGCTCCGTCTGGGCGGCCCCATACCGGTCCCACAGCCTGGCCAGGTATATCCCCCGCAGACTGAGCACCTCCCGGCCGTCCCACACGTCCCGGCGAAGCCTGGTCTCGTCCCGGAGCTCCAGGGCGAAAAACCGCCCCTCCAGCGCCCCTCGCAGTCCCGGCATGTCCGGTGGCGTCTCCGGCTCGCCTGTTAAAACGATCCGATAGATGTCCCTGGCCGTGTCCCGGCCCAGGGCGTCCAGCACGGTCCGGCAGTGGTCGGCACTATCCGTCAGGTCCACGGACACCACCTCATACCGCCGCCCGCCCAGGCCCGTCAGCCGAGCCCGGCACGCCCCCGGCTCCACCTCCGCCAGGATGACGCCCTTCTCCCCGGTCTCGTCAAAGCCCCGGCCCTCCGGGCACCCCGGCCAGGCGTAAAAGGTCTCCCCCGCCCGGAGAAGACCGCTGTAGGCGTGCTGGTGGCCCAACGCCACATAGTCCATGCCGCTGCGGGCCAGCTCCTCCGGCGTCACGGCCCCGTAGGGGGAATCCGGGTCCCCCACCTCTCCGTGCAGGACCATGATGTCGATAGTATCCCCGTCTTTCTCCGCCTCGAAACCGGCCAGAGGCGGCGATCTGTGACGCCCGGTGAAGGCCGCGCCCCACACCCGGGCGTTCAGCCCCGGCAGCTCCACGCATTGGATATCCTCGCTGTCGAACACGTGGACGTTCTCCCCCAGCTCCAGCCGGGCCCAGGGGGACCGGGGGCCATACCAGTCGTGGTTGCCCGGCGCGATGAACACGGGCACACCCATCTCCGGCAGCACCTGCTCCAAAAGCCGCGCCGTCTCGGAGTAGGGGCTGTCCGCGTCGAACAGGTCCCCGGCGAACAGCACCATGTCCGCCCGGTGCTCCTTCGCCTCGTCCGCGATGCGCCCCAGCAGGGCCCGCTGCTCGCTCCGGCGCAGGGCGGCCTTCTCCCGGCTCAGGGCCTGGAAGGGTGAATCCAGATGCAGGTCCGCCGCGTGCAGCAGCCGTATCATGATATCCGCAGGGCTTCCGCCCCCACGCACCGGCCCGTCTCCGTGTCGATGTCGAACACGCAGCACTCCATTTTTCCGTCCCCGTCCCCGGACTTATACCGCCGGGGCGGGTCTCCCAAAAACCGGTTGATGGACTGGTCCACGTCTATGCCCAGCACGCTGTGGCTGGCGCCCGTCATGCCCAGGTCGGTGATGTATCCCGTGCCTCCCGCCAGCACGCAGGCGTCCGAGGTCTGCACGTGGGTATGGGTCCCCCACACGGCGCTGACCCGCCCGTCCAGGAAATACCCCATGGCCAGCCGCTCGCTGGTGGCCTCGGCGTGCATGTCCACCAGGATGATGCGGGGCATGGGGTCCAGCTCCTTCAGGAGCATGTCCACCTCCACGAAGGGGTTGTCCGTGTTCACGTCCAGGGTGAAGCGCCCCATGGCGTTGATGACGCATATCTCCCCGAAGGGCGTGCGATACACCCCAAAGCCCCGGCCGGGGCACTGGGGGGCGTAGTTGATGGGCCGCAGAATGTGCACGTTGTCCGCCAGATAGGGCTTCAGCTCCCAGCGCACCCATGTGTGATTGCCCAGGGTGATAACGTCCGCCCCGGCGTTGAGCATCCTGTCGCACTGGTCCGGCGTCACGCCCACCACGTTGGCGTTCTCCCCGTTGACTACCACGAAGCTTATGCCCCGCTCCCGCCGCACGGTCTTGAGCTTTTCCTCCAGGATGCGCATACCCGGCGCGCCGCACACGTCGCCCACTGCCAAAATACTGATTATCATAACGATCTCCTTAAAAAATTCACAGTTATATTAAATATATCATAAACCGGCGGGAAATACTAGCCGTGAAAGAGCCAAGAAAGAGGGGTAAAGCATGAATAATATGTCGTTTATCAAAGGAATGGGCATCGGCATCATGGTCGGCTCCATGGTGGGCATGGTGGCCTCGCCGCGGAAAAAGAAGTTCAACATCGGCAAAGCGCTCAAATCCATGGGCGATGTGGTCGACAACGTGGCGGAGACCATCGGCCTGTAAGGGATTTTTTCAAGAAACCCCTTGCAATCTGTCCAGGCATGTGCTATGATATGCAAGCTTAAGCGGCATTAGCTCAGCTGGATAGAGCGTCTGGCTACGGACCAGAAGGCCGGGGGTTCGAATCCCTCATGCCGTGCCACCCGTAAAACCCTGGAATGCCTGTGTTTCAGGCTTTCCAGGGTTTTTCCCATCCCGGCGGAAAAGCAAAAACCGGGCCGAAGTGGTCACCTGAGTGCACTCCTGCTTCGAGCCAGATCCCTCGCGCCGCAACGCCTCCGCCGCCTTTTTCGTTCAGTTGGGCTTTCTTTTTTGGACTTATTGCGGTACTATTTGCACCAGCAGCCGGTCAGCATATAAGACTACATGATATGAAAAAGCCCACTATGGCCGGATCAGTGTCACATTCCCAAAAATGAGAAAGCGCGAACAGAGGCAGGCAATGGACATCAATTACTCAAAGGCCGCTGTAAAGGTCATCAACAGCATGGACCGGCCCACAAAGCAACGGATCAGGGCCGCTATCAAGAAGATCCCCGAGGGTGATATAAAGCCTCTCCAAGGGACCAAAGGCAGTTACAGACTTCGCGTGGGCAGCTGGCGTATCTTATTTTCTTATCCGGCGCATGATATAATCCTCATAGAAAAGATAGGCCCTCGCGGCGAAGTGTATAAGGGGGTATGAAAATGTCACCGATCAGAGAACAGCTTGTTGGGATGATCGACTGCTTGCCGGAGGCCGACCAGTCGCTTTTGCTGGAGATCGTCAAGCGTTTTATTCCTGACGATGTGGCAACGCCTGACGATCTGGCAGCCATCCAGGCGGCCAGGGAGGAGTATGAACGGGGTGAAACTGTTTCGCACGAGGCCATAGACTGGAACTGACCTTATAGGCCGCAGCAATCTGCGGCAGTTGTCGAGAATTCAGTTTTCACAAACAGGCACAGCCTGGCAGGAGACCTGCCAGGCTGTGCGGTTTTTTCTCTTATTTTCCCGCGTAGTGGACGTGGAGCACGCTGTGGGCGCGGCTTTTCAGCTGCTTGTCCAGCACCTCGGAGGCGATGGGGTTGCTCTCTGAGCTCTTGATGAGGGCCATCCGGTCCGCGTCATACAGCCCGTCGGCCCGCTGGGCCTTGACGGCGCTCAGGCCATA
>CANRNA010000185.1 GCA_947631805.1 uncultured Oscillospiraceae bacterium
GCCCCCACAGGCGCCCAGCGCCGGGCGGTGGCGGAGGCCCTGGCCGACATGGCCTCCGGCGCGCCTATGAACAGGCTACTGCAGGGGGACGTGGGCAGCGGCAAGACCCTGGTGGCCGCCGCCCTCATTTGGCAGGCCGCCCAAAACGGCGTGCAGGCCGCCTTCATGGCCCCCACGGAGATATTGGCCGAGCAGCACTTCGCCACCCTCTCCCGGCTGCTGGAGCCATTAGGTGTGAGGCTGGTGAAGCTCACCGGGTCCATGAAGCCGTCGGAAAAGCGCCGCGCCGGTGAGCTTCTCGCCCAGGGCATGGCCCAGGCCGCCGTGGGCACCCACGCCCTTCTCAGCGCCGGTGTCACCTTCAGCGCTCTGGGCCTGGTCATCACCGACGAGCAGCACCGCTTCGGCGTGGAGCAGCGGGGGGCCCTCTCCGGCAAGGGCGCCAGGCCCCACGTGCTGGTCATGTCCGCCACCCCCATCCCCCGGACCCTGGCCCTCATCATCTACGGGGACCTGGACATCTCCGTGCTGGACGAGCTGCCCCCCGGCCGACAGAAGGTGGACACCTTCGCCCTGGGGGAGGACATGCGGGAGCGGATATGGCGGTTCGTCCGCCGCCTGGTGGGCGAGGGGCGGCAGGTGTTCGTGGTCTGCCCCATGGTGGAGGAGAACGAGGAGCTCCCCCCCGACGTGAAAAGCGCCGAGAGCTGGGCCCGTACCCTCCAGCGCGACATATTCCCGGACCTGCGGGTGGCCTGCGTCCACGGGCGGATGAAGGGCCGGGAGAAGGACGCGGTCATGACCGCCTTCGCCGCCGGGGAGTACGACATCCTGGTGTCCACCACCGTCATCGAGGTGGGGGTGGATATCCCCAACGCGGCGCTTATGATCGTGGAGAACGCCGACCGGTTCGGTCTCAGCCAGCTCCACCAGCTCCGGGGCCGGGTGGGCCGGGGCGGCCATAAGAGCTACTGCGTGCTGTTCTCCGACGCGGACACCCCCGAGGCCAAGGCCCGCCTTGCCATCATGACCAAAACAAACGACGGCTTTCAAATATCCGAGGAGGACCTGCGCCTGCGGGGTCCGGGTGATTTCTTCGGCTCCCGGCAGCACGGCCTGCCGGAGATGCACGTGGCGGACCTGTCCGGGGACATGCGGGTGCTCAAGGCCGCCCAGCGGGAGGCCCAGGCCCTTCTGGAGGCCGACCCGGCCCTGGAGCGGGAGGAGAACCGCCCCCTCCGGGAGCGCATCGCCGCCCTCTTCGACCTCCACGCCGACACTTTTAACTGATCGGGATAAAAAATCATCCCCCTGTCCGCGGACAGGGGGATGACTGGTTTTTGCTGCGGGTTTATTCCTCGACGGGCTCGTCCTCTTCCGGGGCGATACCGCTGGCCTCGCCGGTGGCGGACACCTCATACACCAGGGCGTCCCCCTCCGGCTTGGGCTCCTTGTGCTCCTTGGGAGTACGGGCACGGGCCGGTTCCGGCTCGATCAGCGCCCGGATGGACAGGCTGATCTTCTGCTTGTCGTTGTCGATAGCGGTGATCTTGGCGTCCACCTCCTGGCCCACGGACAGGACCTCGTCGGGCTTGCCGATGCGCCGGTTGGCGATCTGGGAGATGTGGATAAGGCCGTCCACGCCGGGCACTACCTCGGCGAAAGCGCCGAAGGGCATCAGCTTGACGATCTTCACCGTGGCCACGTCGCCCACCTGATAGGCGCTGGTGAACTTCAGCCAGGGGTTGTCCTCGGCCTTCCGGTAGCCCAGGGAGATCTTCTTCTTCTCCGGGTCGAAGCTGATGACATGGACCTCCACCTCCTGGCCGATGGACAGCACGTCCTCCGGCTTGCGGATGCGGTCCCAGCTGATCTCGGACACGTGGACCATGCCGTCCACGCCGCCGATATCCACGAAGGCGCCGTAGCTGGTCATGCTCTTGACGGTGCCCTGGTAGACCTTGCCGTTCTCGATCTCGGACCACACCTGCTCCGCCTTCTCCTTGCGCTCCCGGACGGTCACGCTGCGGATGGAGCCCACCACGCGCTTGCGGGAGCGGTTGACCTCGGTGATGCGGAAGCGGACGGTCTTGCCCACCAGCTCGCTCATGGGCTCATCCCGGCCAAGGCCGGTCTGGGACGCGGGGATGAACACCCGGATGCCCTTGATGTTGATGACCACGCCGCCCTTGTTCTCCTCGGACACCTTGCCCTCCAGGACGGTGCCGTCGTTGTAGGCGGCCTCTACGTCGGTCCAGCTCTTGGCCGCGTCCAGGCGGCGCTTGGACAGCTGTACGGTGCCCTCCACATCGTTCACGCGAACAACAGAAGCCTGGATCTCGTCGCCGATCTTCACCAAGTCATTGATGTCTACGCCGGGCTTGTCGTTGGTAAACTCGGATACAGATATGTATCCGGAGTGCTTGGTGGGCAGATCGATGGTGATCTCCGTGGAGCCGATGGCAGCCACCGTGCCGATCACCGTGTCGCCGTTGTGGATGGTGCGGATGGAATCCTCCAGCATCTGGTCGAAGGATTTCTCGCCGCTCTCCACGGGAGCCTCCTCCGCCGGGGCCTCCTCAGCGGGGGCCTCCTGGACGGCGGGCTCTTCCGCCGCGACAGGCTCCTCCACAGGCGCTTCCACCGCGGGGGTCTCTTCCGCCACAGGGGCCGCCTCCTCCGCAGGGGCGCTCTCGGCAACAGGTTCTTCTTTCATGATCTCAGGCTCGTTCATTTTGCTTACTACCTCCTTAATTATCCACGAGGGCGTCGAGGCCCCGGCTGTCACAGCCACCGCGGAGCAGCCCGCCAGCTCGTCCATGTCCAGCCCGTCCGCGTTCTCCACGAACAGGACCTTCCCGCACGCCTGGGCGCATATCTCCGCTAAGTGAATGGTGTTGGCGCTGTGCCTGCCGCCGACCACCACCACCGCGTCGCTGGTACCGGCCAGTTGTCTGGCCTCGCTTTGCCTAATACTCGTAGCGTAGCATATTGTATCAAATATCCTCAGATTTGTATACTGTTTTTTTATCGAATTAATACTTTGTTCACTATTTTCTCTGTTTGAGGTGGTCTGAAAGACCACCGTAAGGGGTTCATTATGGTCGATTTTGGCATTTTCGGCCCAAGTGAGGAACGCCTCCGTATCCCGGACCACCGCCGCGCCCTCGCACCAGCCGCATATCCCCTGGACCTCCGGGTGGTCCGGGTCGCCGAAGACCACCACCCGGCGGCCCTCCTGTCCGGCCCTGGCCACGATCTGGTGGATGCGGGCCACCTTGGGGCAGGTGGCGTCCACGATGCGGCAGTTTTTTTCCTCCAGCGCCCGGCGGACCGCTTGGGAGACCCCGTGGGCCCGGATGAGCACGGTCTGCCCCGCCGGTATGTCCTCCGGCGCGGCGGCGGTGCGAAGGCCCTTCTCCTCCAGCCGGGACACCACGTCCCGGTTGTGGGTCAGCTCCCCCAGGCTCCAGCACGCTCCCGTCCGGTCCAGGGTGCTCTCCGCCATTTTCACCGCCCGGTCCACCCCGAAGCAAAAGCCCGCACTCTTCGCCACGGTCACATTCATGCCTGCTCCTCCGGGAAAAACCGCTCCCTCACCAAGGCGCACACCCGCTCTATGCTCTGCTCCAGCGTCAGGTCCGAGGTGTCCACTATCACCGCGTCCTCCGCCGCCCGCATGGGCGCGGCGGCGCGGGTGGCGTCGTTTTCATCCCGGCGGGCCATGTCCGCCGTCACCTCCTCCAGGGTGCT
>CANRNA010000186.1 GCA_947631805.1 uncultured Oscillospiraceae bacterium
CGGGAGGACTCCTCGGAATACCAGGCCATGTGGGGGGAGACCAGGAAATTCTCGTGACGGAGCAGGGGGGCGTCGGCCTTCAAACTCTCGCTTGCCACCACGTCCAGGGCCGCCCCGGCTATGGTCTTGTTCTCCAGCGCCTCGTCCAGGGCCTCCTCGTCGATGATGCCGCCCCGAGCCACGTTGATGATGTAGGCGGTGGGCTTCATCTTCCCCAGGGCCGCCCGGTCTATCATGCCCCGGGAGGTCTCGTTGAGGGCGGCGTGGATGGAGATGACGTCGCTCTCCCGCAAAAGGGTGTCCAGGGAGACCATCTCCACGCCGGGCGGGCAGAAGAAGCCCTCCGTCCCGGCCAGCACGTCATAGGCGATGACCCGGCTGTCCAGCGCCAGGGCCCGCTTGGCAAAGGCCTTCCCGATGCGGCCCAGGCCGATGATGCCCACGGTCTTGCCGGTAGTGCGGAACACGGGGATGGTCTCCGTGTAATCCCAGGCGCCCTCCCGGACCCGCTTGTTGACCTGGTATGTCTTGCGCACCAGGCTCATCATGAAGGCAAGGGCCTGGTCGGCCACCTCGTTGGTGCCGTAGTCGGGCACGTTGCACACCCGCACGCCGTATTTTGCCGCGTCGTCCAGATTCACGTTGTCGAAGCCCACGCCGTAGCGGACGATGCACTTCAGGGTGGGGATAGCCTCAAAAATGCGCTTGTCCATGCGGACGTACTGGTTGAGAAAGACCGTGGCGCCCTGGCACTCGGCGATGACCTCGTCCTGCGTCATGCAGTGATGCCAGGAATAGGAATACCCGGCGGCCTCCAGCACGGCGCGCTCTTCCGCGATGTCTTTGTGATCGCAGTCACAGATGATGACCTGCTCGTTCATGGCATTGCCTCCGCTTTCTTTAGAATTTTGATGGGACCGGGAAAATATATTGCTTAAAATAATTATATCTGCATTCCCCCCAAAGTGCAAGAGCCAACTTGCCGGGCCGGGGGACAAAAAACCGGACGGACACATCCCCGTGTTCGCCCGGCTATTTTTTTGTCTGGTGGGTCCGTTTCCAGATCAGGTACTTGGTATAGGCCCGGACCTCGGCCTGTTCGTCGGGACGGAGGGCCTCTTGCCGCTGGTGACGGTCAAAATCGGGGTCTTCGTCGGAAAGGCCCAGAAGAAAATCAGCTGAGACGCCGTACATCCTGCAAATCTCAACAAGCATTTCCTCCCTCGGGGAGCTCTTACCCTGCTCCCAGCTTGAGACGGTGTAATGGGTAACATGCAGTTTTTCCGCAAGCGATGCCTGTGTATCTCCGCGAAAATATCTGACTTCTGCCAGCCGTTCGCCTATCATATAGCCTCACCTCGCACATGGCGAGTATAGGTTATCTTGTGACATATCAAACAAAATTGAGATTTGCTTGCTAGTTGCGCCTGAAAGTAGTAATATAAATACTAGTTCAGACGAAAAGTAGGATATTTATTATCAGTCGGGAGGGAACGAGCGTGGCCGGGAACAAGAACCTCAACGCGGCGGCGAAAGCCAAAAAGGATGAATTCTACACCCAGCTTTCGGACATCGAAAAGGAGCTGCGCCATTATCGCCAGCATTTCCGGGGAAAAACGGTCCTGTGCAACTGCGACGACCCCTTCGAGAGCAACTTCTTCAAGTACTTCGTGCTGAACTTCAACCGTCTGGGGATAAAAAAGCTCGTTGCCACCTGCTATGCGGGCTCCCCCATCGCCAACCGGCAGCTGTCCCTGTTCGAGGTGACCGGCGAGGAGGAGAGCAAAAACCGCCCCTACCGGGCGGTGGTGACCCAGGTCTATGACAAGACCGGGGACGGGGGCGTGGACATGCTGGATGTGGCGGCGCTGTTCCGGTCCGGGGAGAACGAGCTGACGGAGCTTGCGGGGGATGGGGATTTCCGCTCCCCGGAGTGCCTGGCCCTGCTGGACCAGGCGGACATCGTGGTCACCAACCCGCCCTTTTCCCTGTTCCGGGAGTACGTGGCGACGTTGATGGAGCATGGGAAGAAGTTCGTTATCATTGGAAATCAGAATGCGATTTCATATAAAGAAGTCTTCCCGCTTCTAAGAGATAACAAGATGTGGCTTGGAAACGGCTTTGCGGGCAATGTGGGATTCTTTCAAAGCCCGTATGAAGACGTCGCCGTTTCCTCTCAGCACAAAGAAGGCCTGATCCGTATATCCGGCGTTATGTGGTTCACCAATCTGGATATTAAGAAGCGCCATGAGGAAATGATACTGGTAAAACGCTATGACCCAGAGCTATATCCGAAGTACGAGAACTACGACGCGATAAACGTGAACAAAACAGGAGATATCCCCTGCGACTATCCGGGGGTCATGGGTGTGCCAATTACTTTTCTGGAGAAGTATAACCCTGATCAGTTTAAGATCATTGGCTTGGGAAGCGGGTATCTTGGACAAAGCATTGGCATAGCTGGAATACCCGCAGAGCATAAAAAACTCATGCAAGGACATTCAGCCGCAGGAGATTTGTATTATATGGCGGACGACAGACCAAAAGTCCCATATAGCCGCATCCTCATCCGCAACAAACATCCGGAACCGCCGAAGGAGGGGAAATAAATGCAGATAGATGAACGGAAAGTCACCGTGGGCGAAGTGTGCGAGGGGTACTTCAACGACGCGGAGGAGGGCGTCACCGGCTATGACGGGCGGCTGGATATCCGCCCCCGGTATCAGCGGGAATTCGTCTACAAGGACGCCCAGCGGGACGAGGTCATCCGCACGGTCATGAAGGGCCTGCCCCTGAACGTCATCTACTGGTGCCGCGTGAAGCGGGACGACGGCTCCGAGGGCTTCGAGGTCCTGGACGGCCAGCAGCGCACCGTCTCCCTGTGCGAGTATGTGGACGGCTCCTTCTCCGTGGACGACAAATATTTCTACAACCTGCCCTCCGACAAAAAGCAGCAGATATTGAACTATCCCCTGTTCGTGTATGTCTGCGACGGCACGGACAGCGAGAAGCTGGAGTGGTTCCGCATCATCAACATCGCCGGGGAGCAGCTCACCGACCAGGAGCTGCGGAACGCCGTCTACGCCGGGAGCTGGACCAGCGACGCCAAGCGGTATTTTTCCAAGACCGGCTGCGCCGCCGACACCCTGGCCGGGGATTATCTCAAGGGCGCGTCCATCCGCCAGGAGTATTTGGAGACGGCCATCCTCTGGGCCGCCAGCGCCGAGGGGAAGACCATCGAGCAGTATATGGCCCTGCACCAGGACGACCCCAGCGCCGTGCAGCTGTGGAATTACTTCCGCTCCGTCATCGACTGGGTGCAGGCTATCTTCCCCAAGACCCGCCGGGAGATGAAGGGCCTGCCCTGGGGGCTTCTGTTCAATGAACACGGCAGGCGCACGGACTTAGACCCCAAAAAGCTGGAGGCCGAAGTCCAGCGCCTTATGGGGGACGAGGACGTCACCCGCAAAGCCGGGATATACGAGTATTTGCTCACCGGGGAGGAGAGGAAGCTCTCCATCCGCGCCTTCGACCGCCGGGACGCCCTGGCCGCCTATGAGCGCCAGGGCCACCGGTGCGCGATATGCGGCGAGAGCTTCGACTTCGGCGACATGCACGCCGACCATATCACCCCCTGGAGCCGCGGCGGCCGCACGACCCCGGATAACTGCCAAATGCTCTGCCGGGACTGCAATCTGAAAAAAGGCGCCCA
>CANRNA010000187.1 GCA_947631805.1 uncultured Oscillospiraceae bacterium
TCAGATGATCTTCACCTTCCCCTTGCTCACGACCATGAAGATGATGAGCATGAGCGCGCTGGTGACCGTCAGAATGGCGGACAGAGCCGCGCCGGAGCCCACGGAGTTGCGCACGATGCTGGTATAGGCGGCAATGGTCAGGGTGTTGTTGCCGCCGGAGGACAGCATGATGGAGCAGCTCAGCTCATTGATACAGGTGATCCAGCTCAAAATGGCGCCGCTCATCACCCCCGGCAGCATCAGGCGGCTCGTCACCTTCCAGAAGGTCTTCATGGGCGCCACGCCCAGGTTGATGGACGCCTCCTCCACCGAGGGGTCCATCTGCATCAGGAAGGCCGTGGAGCTGCGCACGGTGTATGGCAGCTTACGGATGACGTAGGAGATGATGATAATAGCCGCCGTGCCGGTCAGGATGAGGGGCTTCTGGTTGAAGGTGACGATGTAGCACAGGCCCAGCACGGAGCCGGGTATCACGTAGGGGGCCATCATCAGCATATCCAGCGCGCCGCCGGTCTTTCCCTTCTTCCGCACGATGGCGTAGGACAGGAAGATGCCGATGAGCACGATGATGACGATAGCCACCGAGGAGAACACCACCGTGTTCTTCAGATTGGTGAACAGGCTCCGGCCCAGGCCGGTGTAGTTGTCCAGGGTGAAGCCCCCGGTGAAGCTGGAGTAGTTGGTGTTCTGGAACGAGCAGACGCACACCACCAGCTGGGGCAGGAAGGCGAAGAAGGTGACCAGAAACACAGGCAGCGTCACCAAAAACCGCTTGAAGCCCCGCACCTCCACCACCTGGGGCGGCCGCATGGAGCTCATGACATAGTTCTTCCGTGCCACCCACAGCTTCTGCACCAGCAGCATGCCCAGCGTCAGCAGCACGATGATGATGGACACGGCGGAGGCCAGATTGCCGTTGCCGCCCACCTCGCCGAAGTACTCGTTATAGATGAGCACCGGCAGCGTCCGAAAGCTGGACCCGCCCAGGAGCATGGGGGTGCCGAAGTCGGCCAGGGCGCTCATGAACACCATCAGGGCCCCCGCCGCGATGGAGGGGGTCACCACCGGCATGGTCACGGTGAGGAACCGGCGTATCTTCCCGCTCCCCAGATTTTCCGCGCACTCCTCCAGGGAGCTGTCGATGCTCTGCATGGCCCCGGAGGTGTACATGTAAACATAAGGGAACAGCTTTAGGGTCAGCACGATGCTCACGCCGCCGAAGCCGTATATGGTGGGCACCGTGATGCCGAACTGCTCCAAAAACGTGGTCACGCTCCCGGCCCGGCCGAACAGCATGATCCAGGCGTAGGCCCCCAGAAACGGCGGGCTCATCAGGCTCATCACCGTCAGCACATGCCACAGTCCCTTGCCCCAGACGTTGTACCGGGTCATGAGATAGGCCATGGGCACGCCCACCAGCACGCTCAGGATGGTGGGCACCAGGGACACCCCCAGGCTGTTCCAGAAGGCGCTGTAATAGTATTTCCGGGACAGGAACCGTTGGAAGTTATACAGGGTCAGTCCCGTCTCCCCGTCGGCGTGGAAGGCGTTGACCACCATCCGGGAGAAGGGCCAGATGAGGAACAGCAGGAAGATGACGAAAACGATGGTCTTCACCCAGAACCAGCAGTCGGCATAAAAGGGCTGGGCGCCGTTTTTCCGTCTCACAGGCTCAGCACCTCCCCCGACTGCGCCGCGTAAAGGCTGATGCGGGCCGCGTCAAAGCGCAGATGCACCCGCTCCCCCGCGTCGTGGACCGTACTGGTGTCCTTGGTGTACTCGTTGACGATCAGGTCCTGGCCGTTGTCCAGCCGCACCTCGTACTCGATGAAGTCCCCCAGGAACGTGGAGAACTGCACCTGGCCGGGCATGCCGCTGTCGGCGAAGAAGAGCTGCTCCGGCCGGGCGGATATCTGGGCCGGGCCCGTATAGGTCCCCCGGACGGGCACGTCGATGTCCTGCTCCCCCTGGATGGTCACATGGCCCTTGCCGTCCTTCACGGCCGTCACCTGGCAGTCCAGGAAGTTGCTCACGCCTATGAACCCCGCCACGAACGGATTCTGGGGCTTGGCATATATCTCGTTGGGAGTGCCTATCTGCATGATGTGGCCCTCCTTCATGACGGCGATGCGGTCGGAGATGGCCAGGGCCTCCTCCTGGTCGTGGGTCACATAGATGGTGGTGATGCCAAGCTGGCGCTGGAGCTTTTTGATGACCGAGCGCATCTGCACCCGGAGCTTGGCGTCCAGGTTGGAAAGGGGCTCATCCATCAGCAGCACGCTGGGCTCGATGACGAAGGCCCTTGCCAGGGCCACGCGCTGCTGCTGGCCGCCGGACAGGGCATTGGGCTTCCGGTCCGCCAGGTGGGCTATCTGCACCAGCTCCAGGGCCTCGTTCACCCGCCGGTCAATGTCGGCCTTGGGCACCTTCCGGGCCTTCAGGCCGTAGGCCACGTTGTCCCGGACGGTCAGATGGGGGAAAATGGCGTAGTTCTGGAAGACCATGCCTATGTCCCGCTTGTGGGCGGGGACGTTGTTGATGAGCTGGTCTCCGAAATAGAACTGGCCGCCCTCGATGGTGTTGAAGCCCGCGATCATGCGCAGAAGGGTGGTCTTGCCGCAGCCGGATGGACCCAGCAGGGTGAAGAACTCCCCCTCGTGGATATCCAGCGACACGCCGCTCAGGGCGGTGAAGTCGCCGTAACGCTTCACGGCGTCTTTGATGATAACGGTATTGCTCATTCTTATCAGCCATTATGGCCGCGGGACACACGGCCACCTTTCTTTGAATATATACACACAAGGGCGGACGGATATATCCGCCCGCCCTTTTCCTAAAAGGCTAAGGTTGGGGTGTGTCTTCGCTCAGCCGACCAGCAGATCCTGCCAGGCCTCCTTGATGGCGGTGGCATTCACGGCGGCATAGTCGAAGTTATAGGTCATCAGAGGCACATCGGCCAGCGCGGGCAGGCCAACGGGCTCCACGTCGCTGCGGATGGGACGGCGGCCCCAGTCGGCGTTCTGCGCGGTCTGGCACTCAGCGCCCAGCACGAACTCCTCGAACAGCTGAGCCAGCTCCAGGTCGGGGCAGTCCTTCACGATGGCCACGCCGTCGGGCACAGCGGAGGTGCCGTCGGTGGGATAGACGACCTTCATGAAGTCTTCCTCGTACTGGATGGCGGCCTTCTCCAGGGTGATGCCCAGAGCGTTCTCACCGGCGTAGATGTCCTTGTGGGCCAGGGAGGAGGAGCTCTTCACCTCCAGCTTATCCATGATGCTGGCCACGAAGTCCCAGCCAGCGGCGTAGTCGTCAGACTCCTCGCCGAACAGGAACACCATGGTGCACAGCTGGGTGAACGCGGAGCCGGAGGACACGGGGTCGGCGATGGCGATCTTGCCGTAAGTATCCACGTCCCAGTTGGCCAGGTCAGCCCAGGTCTGGGGGATGTCCTCCTCGGGGACCAGGTCGGTGTTGGCGATGAACACCATGGGCAGCGGGGACTCGCCGATCCAATAGAACTCAGGATCGTACAGGGAGGAGTCCAGCAGGTCGATGCAGCTGGGCTCGTAGGGCTGGAAGTACTCCTTGTAAGCGGCCAGAGTGTCGGCGCCGCCGCCCCACAGCACGTCGGCCACAGGGTTGGCGGACTCGGCGGCGATCTTCGCCACCAGGTTGGAGGTGCCGTCGGCGATGACTTCCACCTT